>NZ_JBISDG010000038.1:0-35828 GCF_044472985.1 Roseovarius salis
CCCCCCCCCCCCCCCCCCCCCCCCCCCCCCCCCCCCCCCCCCCCCCCCCCCCCCCCCCCCCCCCCCCCCCCCCCCCCCCCCCCCCCCCCCCCCCCCGGCTGCGCCTGCCATGGTACTCTGCCAGCGTCGATTCGACCTACCTCACCGGCAAGCGCGTCTTTCTCTTCGGTGACGGCACCCATGTCGCCGCCGCCGCCCGCATCGCCCGCGACGAGATGGGGTTCGAGGTGGTTGGCCTTGGCTGCTACAACCGCGAGATGGCCCGGCCGATCCGCGCGTTGGCCAGGGACTACGGCGTCGAGGCGCTGATCACCGACGACTACCTCGACGTGGAGGCGCGCATCGAGGAGCTCGCGCCCGAGATGATCCTCGGCACGCAGATGGAGCGCCATATCGGCAAGCGCCTCGGCATCCCCTGCGCCGTGATCTCCGCGCCCGTGCACGTACAGGACTTTCCCGCCCGCTACTCACCCCAGATGGGAATCGAGGGCGCCAACGTGATCTTCGACACGTGGGTGCACCCGCTGGTCATGGGGCTGGAGGAGCACCTGCTGCACATGTTCCGCGAGGACTTCGAATTCCACGACGACGCGGGCGCCAGCCACCACGGCCACAAGGCCGCCCCCCGCGCCGAGCCGGCCGGGCAGGCCGAAACACTGCCGGACACGCCCGACGCGCAGCCTGGCGAGGTGATCTGGCTCGCCGACGCCGAGCGCGAACTCAGGAAGGTGCCGTTCTTCGTGCGCGGCAAGGCGCGGCGCAACACCGAAACCTTCGCCGCCGCGCAAGGGCTGTCGGAGATCGGCATCGAAACACTTTACGAGGCCAAGGCTCACTATGCGCGGTGACCGGGTGATACCGATGGCAGGCCGTGCCTACCGCGTCGTGATCCTGACACTGGATTCGCATGCCGCCGGGCCATGCGCCCGGGTGGCCGACAGGCTGGCCCGCGATTTCCCGGGGCTTGAGGTTTCCGTCCATGCCGCCGCCGAATGGAACGAGCGGCCCGAGGCGCTGGCCGAGGCGCGCACGGCCATCGCGCAGGGCGACATCATCGTGGCCACCCTGCTCTTCCTCGAAGAGCACATCAGCGCGATCCTGCCGGACCTTCAGGCGCGGCGCGAGGATTGCGACGCCATGGTCGGCATCATCGCCGATGCCCAGATCGTCAAGCTCACCCGCATGGGAACGCTCGACATGGCCGCGCCCGAAAGCGCCACGCGCAAGCTGATGAAAAAGCTACGCGGTGCCTCGAAAGGATCGAAGACCGACGACGGCGCCAAGAAGATGCGCATGCTGCGGCGCCTGCCGCGCATCCTGCGGCTGATACCGGGCCGGGCGCAGGACCTGCGCGCATGGTTCCTGATGATGCAATACTGGCTCGGCGCGTCGGACGACAACATCGAGGCGATGGTCCGCTTCCTGATCTCGCGCTATTGCCGCCACGACGGGTGGCGCGGCGCGCGGGCGCCCGAACCGCTGGAATACCCCGAGACCGCGCTCTACCATCCGGACCTGCCGGAGCGTATCACCACCGACACCGCCGACCTGCCCGCCCCGCGGGATCATCACGCCACTGTGGGGCTGCTGATGATGCGCAGCTACGTGCTGGCCGGCGATACCGCGCATTACGACGCCGTAATCCGGGCGCTGGAGGCGCGGGGCGTGCGCGTCATGCCGGCCTTCGCGGGCGGGCTGGACGGGCGTCCGGCGATCGACGCGTTCTTCCAAAGGAACGGTATCACGCGGATCGACGCGCTGCTGTCGCTCACGGGGTTCTCGTTGGTGGGTGGACCCGCCTACAATGACAGCGACGCCGCGACCGAGGTGCTGGGCAAGCTCGATGTTCCCTACATCGCCGCGCACCCGCTGGAATTCCAGACCCTCGGCCAATGGGCCGACGCGCCGCAGGGGCTCGGCCCGATCGAGACGACGATGCTCGTCGCCCTGCCGGAGCTCGACGGCGCGACGACACCGACCGTGTTCGCGGGCCGTCACGGCGCCGGCGGCTGCGCCGGCTGCACACGCGGCTGCAAGGGCGAAGGCCCGGCAAAGGCCATGGCCCCCTGCCCCGAACGGGTGGAAATGCTGGCCGCCCGCGTGGACCGCAAGGCGCGCCTGCGCCGGTCGGACGTGGCCGAGCGCCGGCTGGGCATCGTGCTGTTCGGTTTTCCGCCCAATGCCGGCGCGGCGGGCACGGCAGCCTATCTCGACGTGTTCCGCTCGCTGCACAACACGCTGCACGCGCTCAAGCGGCGGGGCTACGACATCGACCCGCCCGAAACGGTCGAGGCGCTGCGCGCCGCGGTGCTGGAGGGCTCGGCCGCGCAGTACGGGCAGGAGGCCAACATCGCCGACCATGTCAGCGCCGCGGACATGGTCGCCGGCACGCCATGGCTCGACGAGATCGAGGCACAGTGGGGCCCCGCCCCGGGCAAGGTGCAATCCGACGGGCGTGGCGTGTTCATCCTCGGGCGGCAGTTCGGCAACGTCTTCGTCGGGCTGCAACCTGCCTTCGGCTACGAGGGCGACCCGATGCGCCTGCTGTTCGAACGCGGCTTTGCCCCCACCCATGCCTTCACCCAGTTCTATCTTTGGCTGAAGAACCGCTTCCGCGCCGACGCGCTGCTGCATTTCGGGATGCATGGCGCGTTGGAATTCATGCCGGGCAAGCAGTCGGGCCCCGGCGCGCGGTGCTGGCCGGACCGGCTGATCGGGGACATGCCCAACGTCTACCTCTATGCCTCCAACAACCCGTCGGAGGCCACGCTGGCCAAGCGCCGATCGGGCGCGGTGACGGTCACGCACCTGACCCCGCCGCTGTCGGCCTCGGGGCTCTACAAGGGCCTGGCGGAACTGAAGGACAGCCTGGCGCGCTGGCGCGCGACCGCCCCCGACGCCCCCGAGCGCGGCGAGATCGCGGCGCTGATCGCTGAACAGGCCGCGGCGGTGGACATGGACGGCGCCGACCCCGACGCGCTGTGGCTCAAGCTGCTGGAGACGGAGGACGCGCTCATCCCCGAGGGGCTCCACGTGCTGGGAGAGACGATGAGCGCGCAGGCGCGCGCCGACTACCTCGACCTGATCGAGGGGGCCGACGCCGACACCCGCGCGCGCGTCGACGACCTGCTGCAGCGGGACAGCGAGATGCCGGCGTTGATGAACGCGCTGGACGGCCGCTTCACCCCGCCTGTCCCGGGCGGCGATCTCGTCCGTGCGACCGAAATCCTGCCGACGGGCCGCAACATCCATGCCTTCGACCCCTTCCGCATGCCGACCGAGTACGCCTGCCGCGAAGGGGCGAGACAGGCCGCGCTGCTGCTGGAGACGCACAAGACCCTGCCGCGCAGCGTGGCGCTGGTGCTGTGGGGATCGGACAACATCAAGTCCGACGGCGCGCCGCTGGCGCAGGCGCTTGCGCTGATCGGCGCGGCCCCGCGCTTCGACAGCTTCGGCCGGCTCTGCGGGGCCGACCTCGTGCCGCTGGAGACGCTGGGCCGCCCACGCATCGACGTGGTGATGACGCTGTCGGGCATCTTCCGCGACCTGCTGCCCATGCAGACCCGGCTGCTGGCCGAGGCAGCACACAAGGCCGCCACGGCCGACGAACCGGAAGAGATGAATTTCGTCCGCGCCCACGCGCTGGCGCATGCCCGCGAAACCGGCTGCGACATGGATACCGCGGCGCTGCGCGTCTTTTCCAACGCCGAGGGCGCGTACGGGTCGAACGTCAACCAGATGGTCGACGCCTCGGCCTTCGACGACGAGGACGAGCTGGCCGACGCCTACCTTGCGCGCAAGAGCTTCGCCTACGGCGTCGACGGCAAGGCGACGCAGAACGACGGGCTGCTGAAAAAGGCGCTGGGCGCGGTCGACCTGGCCTACCAGAACCTCGAATCCATCGAGCTGGGCATCACCACGGTCGATCACTACTTCGACACGCTGGGCGGCATCAGCCGCGCGGTCAAGCGTGCCCGCGGCGGGCAGGAAGCGGCGATCTACATCTCCGACACCACGCGCGGGGCCGGCAGGATCCGCACGCTGGCCGACCAGGTCGCGCTGGAGACACGCTCGCGCTCGCTCAACCCCAAGTTCCACGAGGCGCTGCTCAGGCACGGCGCCGAGGGCGTCCGCCAGATCGAGGCCAGTGTGACCAACACCATGGGCTGGTCGGCCACGACGGGTCAGGTGGAACCGTGGGTCTACCAGCGGATATCGGAAACCTTCGTGCTCGACGACGAGATGCGTCGCCGGCTGACCGACCTCAACCCGGCGGCCTCCTCGCGCATGGCCAACCGCCTGCTGGAGGCGCACGACCGCGCCTACTGGCAGCCCGACGACGCCACCCTGTCGGCGCTGCGCGACGCGGCCGACGCGATGGAAGACAGGCTCGAGGGGGTGGCCGCGGAATGACGGACCTGCGCGCCACGCAAGACGCCGGACCGGGGCTCCGCCCCGGACCCCGGGGTATTTCCACCAAGAAGAAGCAGGGGGCACGCCCCCCGGAAAGGGAGTGATCATGAGCCCGCGCGACGACATTCCGAGCCTCAGGGGCCAGGACGGGGAAGGATCTGTGCAGGTCCACCAGGACCCGTCGATGAAGATCGAGGGCGCCAAGGTGTTCTCGGTCTACGGCAAGGGCGGTATCGGCAAGTCGACCACAAGTTCCAACCTGTCGGCGGCCTTCACCCGGCTGGGCAAGCGGGTGCTGCAGATCGGCTGCGACCCCAAGCATGACAGCACCTTCACCCTCACCGGCCGGCTGCAACCCACGGTGATCGACATTCTCAAGGAGGTCGATTTCCACCCCGAGGAGCTGCGGCCGGAGGATTTCGTCACGATGGGCTGGGGCGGCGTGCAGTGCGTGGAGGCCGGCGGTCCGCCCGCCGGCACCGGCTGCGGCGGCTATGTCGTGGGCCAGACCGTAAAGCTGCTGAAACAGCACCACATGCTGGAGGACACCGACGTGGTGATCTTCGACGTGCTGGGCGACGTGGTCTGCGGCGGTTTCGCCGCGCCCCTGCAGCATGCCGACCGCGCGATGATCGTGACCGCCAACGACTTCGACTCGATCTATGCCATGAACCGGATCATCGCGGCGGTGCAGGCCAAGTCCAACAATTACAAGGTGCGGCTGGCGGGATGCGTGGCCAACCGCTCCAAGGACACCGACGAGGTGGACCGCTACTGCGGCAAGGTGGGCTTCAACCGCATCGCGCACATGCCCGACGTGGATGCCATCCGCCGTTCGCGGCTGAAGAAGAAGACACTGTTCGAGATGGATGACGACGAGGACATCGTCGCCTGCCGCAAGGAGTATGTGCGCCTGGCGGAGACGCTGTGGAACGGCACCGAGGGGCTGGCCCCCGCGCCGATGGAGGACCGCGACATATTCGAGCTTCTGGGGTTCGACTGATGAGCTATGACCGCACGCTGGCCCGTGTCGAGACGTATTTCGACCGGACCGCCACCCGCACCTGGGAACGGCTGACGAGCGATGCGCCGGTGTCGCGCATCCGCGAGACCGTTCGGCGCGGACGCGACGACATGCGCGCGCGGATGCTGGCGCGGCTGCCGGCCGACCTTTCGGGCGCGCGCGTACTGGACGCGGGCTGCGGCGCGGGCCAGATGACGGCGGAACTGGCCGCCCGTGGCGCCGAGGTGGTTGCGATCGACATCTCGCCCTCGCTCGTGGGCATCGCGCGAAAGCGGCTGCCGGTCGATCTCGCGGCGCGCGTCGATTTCCGGTCGGGCGACATGCTGGACCCCGCTCTGGGCCGTTTCGACCACGTCATGGCGATGGACAGCCTGATCTACTACCGGCGCGGGGACATCGCGGCGGCGCTGCAGGCCCTGAGCATCCGCACCGCGGGGCGGTTGGTGTTCACCGTGGCGCCGCGCACGCCACTGCTGATGGCGATGTGGCGGATGGGCCAGCTGTTCCCGCGGTCCGACCGGTCGCCCATCATGGTTCCGCACGCGCCGGGCGCGCTGCGCCGCGCGCTGGCGGAGACCGGCGCGACCGGCTCGCTCACCACGCTCGGCCGCGTGACCAGCGGCTTTTACATCAGCCAGGCGATGGAGCTTGCCGCATGATCGTGCCCCGCCCGCATCACCTCAAGAGGCTGACCACCCGCCTGCTGCCCTTCGCGGACGCGGCGAGCGATCACCTGCCACTGGCGCAGCTGCTGCGCCTGTCGCTTTTCCAGGTGTCGGTGGGCATGGCCACGGTGATGCTGCTGGGGACGCTGAACCGCGTGATGATCGTGGAACTCTCGGTGCCGGCGACGATCGTGGCCGCGATGATCGCCCTGCCGGTGCTGATCGCGCCGTTCCGCGCGCTGCTGGGCTTCCGCTCGGACACGCATCGCAGCGCCATCGGCTGGAAACGCATCCCCTATCTCTGGTTCGGATCGCTGTGGCAGATGGGCGGGCTGGCCGTGATGCCCTTCGCGCTGCTCGTGCTGTCGGGGCAGCAGACCATGGGGCCGGCTTGGGCGGGCGAGGTGCTGGCGGCGCTGGCCTTCCTGATGACGGGCCTTGGCATCCACATGACCCAGACGGCGGGGCTGGCGCTGGCCACGGACCGGGCGAGCGACGAGACGCGCCCGCGCGTGGTGGCGCTGCTCTACGTGATGTTCCTGCTGGGTATGGCGTTGTCCTCCATCGTGATCGGCTGGCTCTTGCGCGATTTCACGTCGTTGCAACTTGTCCGCGTGGTGCAGGGCGCGGCGAGCGTCGGCATCGTGCTCAACCTGATCGCATTGTGGAAGCAGGAAAAGGTCCGCCCGATGACCCGCGCCGAGCGGACCGCCCCGCGCCCGCGCTTCCGCGACGCGTGGGCCGACCTGATGAATGGCGGGCAGGCCGGCCGGCTGCTGGCCGTGGCATTTCTCGGGACGATGGCGTTCAACATGCAGGACGTGCTGCTGGAACCTTACGGCGGCGAGATCCTCGGGCTGTCGGTGTCCTCGACCACCTTGCTCACGGCGGTCTGGGCGGCGGGCGCGCTGGCGGGCTTCGCGCTGGCGGGGCGGGCGCTGGCGCGCGGTCGCGACGCCTACCGGATCGCCGCAACCGGCCTGCTCGTGGGCGTTGCCGCCTTTTCCACCGTCATCTTCGCCGCACCTATGGAATCGGGCGCAATATTCTTCGCCGGCGCGGCCCTCATCGGTTTGGGAGGCGGGCTTTTCGCGGTGGCCACGCTCATCGCCGCCATGACGCTGCCCGCGACCGGAGCCGCCGGTCACGGCCTCGCCCTCGGGGCGTGGGGCGCGGCACAGGCCACGGCGGCGGGGCTTTCGATTTTCCTCGGTGGCGCGCTGCGCGACGGCGTCAACGCCGTCGCCGTCTCGGGCGCCTGGGGAGAGGCGCTGGCCACCGCCGCGACCGGATACTCCTTCGTCTACCACGTCGAGATCGGGTTGCTGTTCGTCACCCTCGCGGTTCTCGGCCCGCTCGTGCGCATCGTGCGCCGCCACCCCCAACCCTCCAAACCGGGAGCGGCCCGTATCGGCCTGGCCGATTTCCCGACATGACCTGCCGAAAGACCGAAAGGATGGTCCCATGACCGACGCCTTCTTTGGAAATTTCGACCTTGCCAGCGTCTCGCTCTGGCTGTTCTGGATCTTCTTCGCGCTGCTGATCTTCTACATCCAGCGCGAGAACATGCGCGAAGGCTACCCGCTGGAGGACGACGACGGCAGGGAATCCGCCAACCAGGGCCTGTTCCCCGTCCCCGACGACAAGACGTTCAAGCTGCCCCATGGCCGCGGCGAGGTGACCGTTCCCTCGGGCCAGAACCCCGACCGCAAGGATCTCGCGCTGGCGAAAACGGCGCATGGCAACGGCTTTCCCTTCGTGCCGACAGGCGATCCGATGGCCGACGGGGTCGGGCCGGCCAGCTGGGCGCCGCGCCGGGACGTCCCGGAGCTCGACGGCAAGGGCCACCCCAAGATCGTGCCGATGGCGGCCACCGAAAGCTACGCGGTGGCGGCTGGTCGCGATCCGCGCGGCCTGCCCGTGCAGGCCGGCGACGGCGAGGTCGTGGGCAGGATCACCGACATGTGGATCGACGAGCCCGAACAGCTGGTGCGCTACCTCGAGATGGAGCTGAACGAGGGCGCGGGAAAACGGCTCGTGCCGATCACCATGGCACTGATCAGGTCCGACCGCGTGAAGGTGCGTTCGCTCTACGGCAGGCACTTTCCCGGCATTCCGCAGCACGCCTCGCCCCGGCAGGTGACGCTGCTCGAGGAGGACAAGATCACCGGCTACTACGCCGGCGGGACGCTCTACGCCAGCGAGGAACGGCTCGAGCCGCAGCTCGGTTGAGCGTCACACCAGGGAGGCCATCATGAGCCACGACGATTTCGCATTCGAACCCGTCAAGGGCCTGCCGGAACGCCCGCCCAAGGGCGAGCAGATCCTCTGGCAGGGACGCCCGCACTGGTGGGCCCTGACGCGGGAGTCGCTCAACCTGACATGGGTTGCAGGCTATTTCGTCCTGCTCGCGGCCTGGCGCTTCGTAACACTGGTGGACCAGATCCCCACGGGGGCTGCGCTCGCGGCCTCCTCTCCGTTGCTGGTCATGGGCGGCCTGGTCTGCGCGCTGCTTCTGGCGATCGGGATCGTGCAGGCCCGCAGCACGGTCTACACCATCACGACATCGCGCGTCGCCATGCGTATCGGCGCGGCGCTCACCGTCACGCTGAACCTGCCCTACACGCAAATCCGCAACGCCGATCTGGATCTGCGCCGTGGCGGCACCGGCACGATCGCGCTGGAGCTGAAGGAAGAGACCCGCCTTTCCTACCTCGTGTGTTGGCCGCATGTGCGCCCATGGAAGATGCGGCGCACCCAGCCCGCGCTGCGCTGCATTCCCGATGCCCAACGGGTCGCGACACTGCTGGCGGACGCCGCGCAGGCGCGCGTGACCGCGCCGCAGGTTGCGCGCAGCGGGTCCGGAAGTGCCGCCGCCATGGCGGCCGAATGAAAGAGGGACATGCCAGATGACCCAGATGGACACCCATACCGGCAATACGGACAAACCGTATGACAAGGAAAAGATCCCGCGCGCCATGGTCCGGGCCATGTTCGTTCTGGTCCTGCTATGCCTTGCGCTTGTCAGCTACGCGCGGCTGACCGACCGCCCGCTGGTGGCAACGCCGCCGCCCGGCCAGATCACGATCAGCCGCGATATCGTGCTGTCGGGCGACATGGCCGGCGCCGCGACCGTGACCACGCCCGGCGGGGCGCTGATCGCCGATCTCGGCCCCGAGCAGGGCGGGTTCATCTCGGGTGTCTACCGCGTCTTGGTGCATGAGCGCAGCAAGCACGACGTGGCGCTCGACGCACCCGTGACGCTGTTGCAGCGCGACACCGGACGTCTGGAAATTCACGACCCCGCAACGGGGTGGCGCGCCGACCTCATGGGGTTCGGCGCCGACAACGCCAGGGCCTTCGCGCGGCTGCTGGCACAATAAGGGAGGAGGCCAAAATGGGATGGCTGACAAAAGACCTCGAACACGCGCCGTGCACTGTGGAGATCAGTCACAAGTTCGAGAGCCTGCACGCGCATGTGCGCTTCAACAACGGCACGACCGTACACCCCGGCGACGAGGTGAAGGTCCACGGGCCCGAGATCATGGCGCCCTTCGGTGAGATCGTCCGCGAGGACCGGGACGCCACCATTATCCGGGCCAGCAAGCTCGAACAGCTCTGGACACGCCTGACCGGCGACGTGGAGGTCATGGAGCTGTGCGAGTTCTCCTTTTCCGAGGAGGCCACGCTATGAACATGCACGCCAAGCACACCGCCGACGCGACCACGGCAGAGGAAGGCCTTGCCATCCAGGAAGAACAGGCAAGGTTCGACAGCAAGGCCGCCACCGACGTGGCGATGCAGAACACCCTGCTGACGCCGCGGTTCTACACCACGGATTTCGACGAGCTCGACGCCATCGACGTAAGCCCGGTCCGTGCCGACTGGGACGCGCTCATCGCCGAGATGCAGGACGACCCCAACAAGGGCCACTTCAAGAAGGACGAATCCTGGGACCACGTGGACTGGGACGGGATGGACCCTGCCCTGAAAAAGGAGTTGATCGACTTCCTCATCAGTTCCTGCACCGCCGAGTTCTCGGGCTGCGTGCTCTACAAGGAGATGAAGCGGCGCGGGTCGAATTCCGACATAACCACGCTGTTCCAGCTGATGGCGCGCGACGAGGCGCGGCATGCCGGCTTCATCAACGACGCCCTGCGCGAGGCCGGCGTGGCGGTGAACCTGGGCTTCCTGACGCAGAAGAAGAAATACACCTATTTCCGGCCGAAGTTCATCTATTACGCCACCTACCTGAGCGAGAAGATCGGTTATGCCCGCTACATCACCATCTTCCGCCACCTCGAGAAACACCCCGAGCACCGCTTTCACCCCATCTTCAAGTGGTTCCTCGAATGGTGCAATGACGAGTTCCGCCACGGCGAGGCCTTCGCCCTGCTGATGAAGACGGACCCGAAGCTGACGCGCGGCGTCAATGTCTGGTGGATCAAGTTCTTCCTGACGGCCGTCTTCGCCACGATGTACGTGCGCGACCACCAGCGTCCCGCCTTCCACGCGGCGCTCGGCGTCGATCCAGACTGGTATGGCCACGAGGTCTTCACCAAGACCTCGGAACTCAGCAAGCAGGTCTTTCCCATCACGCTGGATATCGAAAACCCCAGATGGGAACGCGGGCTCAGGCGGCTTCAAAGGGCAAACGCCGACCTCGCGAAAGCCAAGCAGGAAAGCGGCGCCGCCGCGGCCGTGAGGCGTTTCTCGGCCAGCGCCCGCGCGGCGGCCGCGTTCGCGGCGCTCTACCTCATCCCGGCCAAGAAGCACGAGGTGCCCGAAAGCACCCGGCTGGAGCCGGCCTACTGATGGCCGGTTTCCGCGACACGATCGCGGCGCGGGGCGGGGGGCGGGCCCCCGTCGCAATTGTCGCTCGGAGCAATGGCGCGACAATGACGGTCCCCCGGAGTATTTCGGGCAAGATGAAGAACGGGGGATGGCCATGACATCGCCCTGGATCGCGGCCCTCGTTGCGCTTTTCGCGTGGTGGTTCTCCACCGGGATGATCCTGATGGCCGTGCGGCATGCGGACCGAGGGGGATGGCGCACGCGCAGGATCTGCACCCTCGGCGCGCTGCCGCTGCTGGCCGCAGGGGTGCTGGGCCTCCTGGTCACGCTGGGAAGCACCACGACCGGCGCCGTCTACGGTGCCTTCATGGCCGCGCTGGCCGTCTGGGGCTGGGTGGAACTGGCGTTTCTCACCGGCGTCATCACCGGGCCCAACCCCTATGAATGCCCCGAGGGGCTGCCCGAATGGGAACGTTTCATCCGCGCATGGGGCACGATCGCCTATCACGAGATGTTGCTGACCGCGATCCTCATCGCGCTGTGGCTGCACGGCTACGGCGCCGCTAACACCGTCGGGCTATGGACCTTCACGATCCTGTACTTCGCGCGGATCTCGGCCAAGCTGAACCTCTTTTTCGGCGTGCCGCGCATCAATACGGAATTCCTGCCGCGGGCGCTGGGCCACCTGGCCAGCCATTTCCGCATCTCGCGGCTGAACTGGGTATTCCCGGTCTCGGTCACCGCGCTGACCTTCGCCGCCGGCTGCTGGCTGGAGCGGCTCGTCGCCGCCCCGACGGGGGCCGAGGCGGCCGGGTTCGCCCTGCTGGCCGCGCTGACGGCGCTGGCCCTGCTGGAGCACTGGCTGATGGTGCTGCCGCTGCCGGATGCCAAGCTGTGGCGCTGGATGTTGCCCGCGCCCGAGAAAAGACAGAAGCACAAGACAAGACCGGAGGGATCCCATGGATTTTGATGCCATGTTCAGCGCGCAGCTCGACACGCTGAGGGAGGAAGGCAACTATCGCGTCTTCGCCGAGCTGGAGCGCCGCTGCGGAGATTTCCCGAAGGCGAGAAACCACGATGCCGAGGCCCCCGGTGAGGTAACGGTCTGGTGTTCCAACGATTACCTCGGCATGGGCCAGCACCCGGTGGTGCGCGAGGCCATGAAACGCGCGGTCGATGCCTGCGGAACCGGGGCCGGGGGCACGCGCAACATCTCGGGCACGAACCACCACCACGTGGCGCTCGAACGCGAACTGGCGGACCTGCACGGCAAGGACGCGGCGCTGCTGTTCACCTCCGGCTACGTCTCCAACTGGGCGGCGCTGTCCACCCTCGGCGCGCGCCTTCCCGACGCGGTGATCCTGTCGGATGCGCTCAACCACGCCAGCATGATCGAGGGCATCCGCCATTCGCGCGCGCGGAAGGTGATCTGGAAGCACAACGACCCCGAGGACCTGGACCGCAAGCTGGCGGAGCTGCCCGCCAACGCGCCCAAGATCGTCGCCTTCGAAAGCGTCTACTCGATGGATGGTGACATATGCCCGATGCGGGAAATCGTCGAGGTGGCCGAGAAACACGGTGCCATGACCTATCTCGACGAGGTCCATGCCGTCGGGCTCTACGGCCCTCGGGGCGGCGGCGTGTCCGAAGAGCTTGGCCTTGCCGATCGCATTACCCTGATCGAGGGGACGCTGGGAAAGGCCTATGGCTGCATGGGGGGCTATGTCACGGGCTCGGCCGCGCTCTGCGATTTCATCCGGTCCTTCGCCAGCGGCTTCATCTTCACCACCGCCCTGCCGCCCGCGGTGGCGGCGGCGGCACAGGCCTCGATCGCGCATCTGAAGACGTCGGACGCCGAACGCCGGGCGCAGCGGCAGCAGGTTGCGCGCCTGCGCGCGGCGCTCGACGCTCACGGCATCCCGCACATGCGCAACCCCAGCCATATCATCCCGGTGATGATCAAGGACCCGGTCAAGTGCCGGATGCTGGCCGACATCCTGATGCGGGATTACGGGATCTACGTGCAGCCGATCAACTATCCCACCGTTCCGAAGGGGACCGAGCGCCTGCGCTTCACGCCCGGCCCGCTGCACAGCGACGCCGACATCGACCATCTTGTCGAGGCGCTCGTCGTGCTCTGGAAACAATGCGCCATTGCCCACGCGGTCGCGTGACGGCGGCAGCGGGGCCGCGACAGCCTGTCCCGGTGACTTGATACAAGCGCCAGAGCGCTAGCTTCCCGTCGGCCGGCGCCGGGATCACCCGCGGTGACGGATCAAGACAATGCATGTCCCGCCGCGAACGGCCGGACACGGAAAGGAGATGGCGACATGAAACTCACACGACGCACCGCTTTGGGCCTGTTCGGCGCCTCGGCCGCCACGGCCATCCTGCCCGGCGCCGGGGCGCGGGCCGAGGGCAAGGTGCACGAGGTCCAGATGCTCAACAAGCATCCCGACAGCAATGAACGGATGGTATTCCACCCCGACATCGTTCAAGCCCAGCCGGGGGACACGATCCGCTTCGTTGCGGCCGACCCCGCGCACAATTCGGTGACCTATGACGACATGCTGCCCGAGGGCGCCGAGGGTTGGAAAACGCGCATGAGCCAGGACGCCGAGGTGGTCGTCGAGGCCGAGGGCGCCTACGGCTATTACTGCCAGCCACACAAGCCGCTCGGCATGGTCGGACTGATCCTGGTGGGCGATGCCGCCACGAATTACGAGGAGCTCAAGGCAGCCAAGCTGCGCGGGCGCGAGCAGCAGCGCTGGCAGGACATCTTCGCGCGGGCAGACAAGATCGTGGGCGCCTGATCCGCTCTGCCCACCGGGCCTGTCAAACGGCTGCGTTAGCGGTTGTCGCGGCCTTTCGGCAAGCCGCAAGCGGCAAAATGACCCGGTGCCGCGGGGCACCGGGTTTTCCTTTGACATGCCCCTGACGGCCCATGATAGTCCACGGGTATCAAGCCATCGTGGAGATAGCAAAATGAAGACGTTTCATATCGTCACAGCCGCCGCCATCGGTCTCGCCGCGCCCGCATTCGCGGAGGGCGACGCAGCCGAGGGCGAAAAGGAATTCCGCACCTGCAAGTCCTGCCACATGATCGAGTCACCCGATGAAACGATCGTTCGCGGCGGACGTGTCGGACCGAACCTCTACGGTGTTGCCGGCGCAACCGCCGGCGCCGCCGAGGATTTTCGCTATTCGGACCTGATGGCCGCCGCCAACGAGCAGGGGGTCGAGTGGACCGAGGAAAACTTCGTCGGCTACGTTCAGGACCCCACCGGCTGGCTCAAGGAGACCACGGGCGAATCCGGACGCGGCAAGATGACTTTCCGTGTCCGCAGCGAGGAAGACGCGCGCAACCTCTACGCCTATCTGGCCTCGCTCACCGAGTGATCGCGGGTCGGGCTCTTCCACCTGAACGCGCTTTTTCGAGCCGCACCGGATCTGACGGTGCGGCTCGTTGCGTCAGGGGCCGTCAAACCACCGAAAGCGGTACCACACCGGCGTCGCCGCCGCCCGCTGCCGCGCGGGCCGTCGCGGCGATATCCTGCGCCGTCATCCCGGCATCCTCGTACATCTGGGCGGGGCTTGCCTGTTCGATCAGCCTGTCAGGCAGGCAGACATTGCGGATGGCCAGCCCCCGGTCGAAGACCCCGTGCCGTGCCAACGCATGCATCACGATCGAGCCGAACCCGCCTTCCGCCCCCTGCTCCACGGTGACGAGGACACGATGGTCCTTGGCCAGCTGCAGGACGAGCCCGGTATCGAGCGGCTTGGCGAAACGTGCATCGGCCACGGTCACACCCAGCCCCCCGGCCTCCAGCAGCTCGGCGGCGGCGAGCGTTTCGCCCAGATGCGCGCCGAAGGACAGCAACGCCACGTCCGCGCCCTCGCGCAGGACACGGCCCTTGCCGATCTCCAGCACTTCGCCGCGCGGGGGCAGATCGACACCCGTTCCCGCCCCGCGCGGATAACGAAACGCGATAGGGCCCGCATCATGCGCCGCGGCCGTGGCGACCATGTGGGTGAGGTCCGCCTCGTCGGCGGCGGCCATCACGGTGAAACCCGGCAGCCCGGCAAGGTAGCCGATGTCGAAGGCACCGGCATGGGTGGCCCCGTCGGCCCCCACCAGACCGGCCCGGTCGATGGCAAAGCGCACCGGTAGCCCCTGCAGGGCCACGTCGTGCACCACCTGATCGTATCCGCGCTGCAGGAAGGTGGAGTAGATCGCCGCGAACGGCTTGAGCCCGCTGGCGGCCATCCCCGCCGCGAAGGTCACGGCGTGCTGTTCGGCGATGCCAACGTCGAAGACACGCGCCGGGAAACGCTCGGCCATCACGTTGACGCCGGTGCCCGACGGCATCGCCGCCGTGACGGCGACGATGTCGGGGTCGCGCGCGGCCTCTTCGCACAGGGCGTTGCCGAAAACCGAGGTGTAGCTGGGCGGCCCGCCACCCTTCTTCGACTGCGCGCCGGTCTGCACGTCGAACTTTGCCACGCCGTGATACTTGTCGGCGCTGGTTTCGGCCGGGGCGTACCCCTTGCCCTTGACCGTGCAGCAATGGATGAGCACCGGCCCGGTGGCCCGCGCCCGAGCGGCCCGCAGCACCGGCAAGAGCTGGCGCATGTCATGGCCGTCGATCGGGCCGACATAGTCGAACCCCAGCTCCTCGAACAGCGTGCCGCTGCCCGAAAGACCGCCGGTCACGATCTGCCGCGCTCGCTTGGCACCCTCCCGCATCGGCGCGGGCATCGCGGCCTCGAATCCTTCCGCCAGCGCGCGCATCCGCGCCAATGGCTCGCCCGCGTAGAGCCCGCTCAGATAGGCCGACATCGCCCCGACCGGCGGGGCGATCGACATCTCGTTGTCGTTCAGTATCACGAAGAGCCGCCGTCCCTCGGCCCCGGCGTTGTTGAGCGCCTCGTAGGCCATGCCGGCGCTGATCGCGCCGTCACCGATCACGGCAATGGCGTCGCCCGTGGGCTGGCCCATGTCGCGGCCCACCGTGAAACCGAGCGCGGCACTGATGGAGGTCGAGCTGTGCGCGGCGCCGAACGGGTCGAAACGCGATTCCGTCCGCTTGGTGAAACCCGACAGCCCGTCCTTCTGCCGCAGGGTGCGGATCCGGTCGCGCCGGCCGGTGAGGATCTTGTGAGGATAGCACTGGTGGCCCACATCCCAGATCAGCTTGTCCATCGGCGTGTTGAACACCGCGTGAAGGGCAACGGTGAGCTCCACCACCCCGAGCGAAGATCCCAGGTGACCGCCTGTCTGCGACACGGCATCGATCACTTCGGCGCGCAGCTCGTCGGCAAGAACCGCCAGATCGGCGTCGGGCATCTGCCGCAGGTCCGGCGGGCCGGCAACCCGGTCGAGCAAGGGTGTACGTGGTCTGGACTGGGTCATCGCGATCCCCTCTCCGAGGTGGTTCCGGCGTCGCCCGCGCATCGGGGTCGGGACGCGAACGGCGCGATGTGATGGCCCGGGGCGCGGGTGATCCCCCGCCCCGGGTTCCGGCGTCAGTTTCCGTAATCCGGCTCGCCGCTGGTGGTTGCCAGCTCCGGCCAGTCCGCGATCACGTTGGTGCCCTGAAGCGGCTGCTGATAGCCCTTGTGGCAGGTCTTGCACGCCGCCTTGGGCGCGTCCTGCTTGACCGGGCCAAGCCGGTGCTCCGGCAGCAACCCGCCCGTCGGCACGAGGTAGTCGTTGTTAAGCTCCAGCACCATCTGGATGCCAAGGGACTCGGTCGCCCATTGCGGCGTCACCTGCGCCCCGTCATAGAAGGCGCGCGTGTTGTGACAGAAGGTACAGTTCACGCCGAGCGAGTTCGAAACGTAGTTCATCAGCGAATACGTCCGCTCGGCCTGCTGGATGCCCGGATAGCCATCCTCGCCCGGCACGCCGGCAACGCGGCTTTCCAGATCGTGCACGGCGATCATCTCACCTTCCAGCAGGTAAGCCTTGAGCGCATCCGAGGGCAGGGAGGTATACTGGCTGAGCGGCGTCACACGGTTCTGGTTGGCCGACCAGCCCGCCATGTTCTCGTTCACCTCGCCGAGGTCGAACCAGATGTCGCTTGGCACGGGCTCGCCACGGTGGCAGGTGTAACAGGTCACGCCCACCTGCTTGTTGGCGTTGACGTGGCCGGCCCAGTTCTCGTTGAGGTTCTGTGTCATGCCGATCATGACGTAGCCCACCGATGTCTGGTAGCTTGCCGGATCCTCGAACAGGTCGGGAATCCCGGTCCAGGCGCGCATGGCCGCCAGCAGGCGATCGTAGTTCTCGACCGTCAGACCGTCCAGCCCGGGCGGCACGTTCTCGCGTGCCTCCGCGGCCGTCTGCTCGCCACCTTGCGGCACCACCGGATCGGAGGTCGTGGCGAGGAACCCGGCGATGTCCGGGTCGGGCTCGGCCAGCTCTGCCTTGAACTCGGGCACCGACATGCCGTTGCCGCGCGGGCCGGTCTGCAGGCTGTCCGTGGCGAAGGGCTGGCCAAAGGCCACCAGCATCGTCGCGCCGAACACCGCCGCCCCCGCGACGCCCACGAGAATCGCCGGGCCGTAGATGTTGGTGGGGTTGTCGGCGTTCCACTTGTTGAACCAGTTGGGTAGCATCGCTCAGTCCTCCTGCCCGATGAAGGCCTCGTAGGACCCGTAGGCCTCGTAGCCGTAGGAACCGTCATACATCGGGGCGAAATTGTGCTCCTGTGCCCAGATGAACCAGTTATCCACCACCGTCCCGGTCAGCAGGATGCCGATCCCGCCGGTGATGGGCGTGAGGACCGCGAACCACCAAGCCCAACGGTGAATACCCTCCATCGTGGCGTTGAAGCCCATCGTCCAGCGCCAGAACAGCGCCGCCCGCTCCGAGGCCGTGCCACGGTCGACGATCTGCTCCAGCTCGCGGTCTCCGCCGAAGCGGCTGACGGCGAGGATCGTGGCGCCGTGCATCGCGAAAAGCAGCACCGAGCCGTACAGGAACACGATCGAGAGGCAGTGGAACGGGTTATAGTAGAGGTTGCCGTAGCGGATTGAAAACGCGGTGGTCCAGTCAAGATGCGGAAATATGCCGTAGGGCACCGCCTCCGACCACGACCCCATCAGGATCGGGCGGAACAGCCCCAGCACAAGGAACAGCCATATGGCCGAGGCGAAGGCCCACGCCACGTGCTTGCCCATCTTGTGCTCCTGCGCCAGCTGGTAGGTGCGCAGCCACCATGCCATCACGCTGACCAGCAGGAAGAACGACGATATGATGTACCAGCCGCCATCGTTGAGCGGCGGGATGCCCAGCCCGTACTCCGGCCCCGGCGGCTCCAGCGCCAGCCAGAAGAGCTGGCGCAGGAATTCCGGGATCGACCAGCCGACCTGGGACAGCATGTTCAGCCCGACGATGACGAACCACAGCAGGCCGGTCGCAAGGCTGATCCAGCCCAGCATGCCCAGCTTGATCGGCCCGATCTGTGCGTTGCCCAGCCAGCCGACGAGCCGGGAAAAGAACGGCGTGCCGCCGCGCTCGGCCATCAGCTCGCCGCTATCGTCCATGCCCCATTCGGGCGGTCCCTCGACCTGCACCTGAGTGAAGATATTCTGATATTCAGCCATTGTTCACATCCCCACCTGAGAGGGCCAGATCGGCAGTTCGAGCCACCAGTTCCACCATTCGGGCCAGCCCTTGGTCCAGACCGGGCCGCTGATGATGATGCAGATGGCCGACCAGAACCCGGCGTTGAGCGCCAGCAGCAGGCCCAGGCGATGGATGCCAAGCGTGCCCACCGAGTAGCCGATGAAATCGCGGAAAAACGTGTCCTCGTGATCGGGCGTCTTCATTTCCTCGCCCTTCTCGGGATTCGCCGCCGAGAGTATCAGCCCGCCATGCAGCGCCAGCGCGAGGCAGGTGGTGAAAAAGAACGTCACCGCCAGCATGTGCGCCGGGTTGTAATGGAAGTGCAGGTAGGCGTAGCCGGTATTGCTGACCCAGTCGAGGTGGCTGAAGATCCCGTAAGGAAAGCCATGTCCCCATGCCCCCATCAGCACCGGCCGGAACACCACCAGCGTGACGTAGGCGAAGATGGCCACCCCGAAGGCAACGGGCACGTGATAGCCCATGCCCAGCTTGCGGCAGATTTCGACCTCGCGCAGCGCCCAGCTGACGAAGGCGCCGATGGCGCAGATCGTGATGATCTGCCACAACCCGCCCTCCATGAGCGGCGCCGCACCGAGGCCGTAGCTCAGGTCGGGCGGCGCGATATTTATGAGCCACGGGTTCCAGGTGCCCTGGTGCGCCGCGCCCCAGAAGATCAGGATCGTCCCCAGAAGCGCGAAAAAGGCGGTCGTGACCCCGAAGAAGCCCACGAAGAAGGGCCCCACCCAGAAGTCGAACAGATCGCCGCCGATCAGCGTCCCTCCGCGAACGCGATACTTTCTTTCAAAGCTAAGCAAAGCCATGTGTCGTCTCCGCGTTTCGGCGGCCGGTCCCGTTCAATGCCAGGCCGTCGTCATTGGAATTCGGTCGGCTGCGGGCGACCGTGACCGCCCGCAACCCTTGGTATCGGACGTGCGTCCCTGGGTTTCACTCCTCCACGGCAGCCCGTGCCGCAGCGGCGTTCTCGAACCAGTTGACGCCGTTCGACAGAACCACGAGGTGGATCATGACGGCCAAAAGGAACAGAAAGACGCCCTGCGCCACGAACACGCGGCGCGGATCGAAGATGAGCCAGATCTTGTAGAACTTAGACATTCCTAGATCCTCCCTCAGAACCAGGGGGCCCAGATGTAGGTCGCGATGTGCGCGACCAGTGCAATCGCCGCGAACAGCCAAAGGCCGCTCATGTAGACGGAATGCAGCTCCTGGGCCTGCTCGTCGGTGAGACCTGTAAAGGACAGGTCGGTGTTATCAGCCATGAACTTTCCTCCGGAACGTTATGCTGACGCCGCGACCCCCGCGGCCGGGTCCGTCGGGGCCTGACCGGCCCTTCCGGTTCCTGTCCGCCCTTGCAGGGCGGCAGCTCGTGTCTCGGTCTCCGGGCGTCATGCGCTCAGGCCGAGAAAATCAGTGGTGTGGTCCGGTCCGCCTCGGCCCAGGCGCGGGCCAGCGGGCCGCGCAGGTCCAGCGTGCGGTGCCGGACCACGTCCCGCACCCACCGCACGGTCGCGAATGGGAGCGCCAGCAGGAAGATCAACGCGAAATACAGGTGAAATTCCGCGTTGCGCCGACGTCCGCCGCTGTCGCGCGGCGGCGGCGTGTTGGAGGTAAGATCGGTCATTTTTCAGTCCTCCTTCCGAACTGTGCCCATGTCGGGCGATAAGGCTTTCACGGTTTCCAGCACCACGCGCTCCGCCCCCTGCCGGAGCGCGGCGTCCTCCGCGGCATCGCGCAGGGTCTTGGCGGCGGATATGCGGGTGAGCACGGGATGGCCCGCGACGATACGGTCAAGCTCGGCCTGGGCATCGGCATCCCATGGGAAATTGCGCCTCAGCGGCGTGGGCGTCGCGGCGGCGGCGTCCATCTCGGAACCAAGCGGCAGGATGTGGAACAGCGCGTCGAACAGCCCGTTGCACACCTCCTGCAAAAGGTAGGTCGCGCCGGCGTAACCCATCATCGGTGTGCCGGTCGCCCGGCGGATCGCCGCGCCGGGAAAACTGGCGGGGATGAAGGCAGGGCTCGGGCCGTGCCCAGTGGCGAGCTCGGCAAGGTACATTTTCTCGTTGATCGAGCCCATCAGGATCAGCGGCCGATGCCGCCCCACCAGCGCGCGCACCTCCTCGTTGTTCGTCTTGGTGCCCGCCGAGCGCGCCACGGCAAAGGCGCAGGGCAGGCCGAGGTCACCCTCGAGGAAATGGCGGATGCCGCGGGCATAGGTCTCGTTCGCGACGATCCCGAAACTGGCGGTGGCAAAGAAATCCTGCGTGACCGAACGCCACAGGTCCCAGACCGGCTTGATCGTGGAATGCTTCTCGGTCTCGATGAAGGGCTCCGGGTCCAGCCCCAGCAGTTCCCCCAGCTTGCGCAGGAACAGCGTGGTGGACTCCACGCCGATGGGGGCCTGCAGGTAAGGTTTGCCCAGAAGCTCGGCCAGGCCCCGGCCGAACTCGCGGTACATGCATATATTGACGTCGGCGTTCACCAGATCGCGCATCTCGGCCAAATGGCTGCCCAGCGGCATGACCATGTTGACCTCGGCGCCGATCCCCTCGGCCAGCCGGCGTATCTCGGCGAGGTCGGACGGCATGTTGAACGTGCCGTACATCGGACCGAGGATGTTGACGCGGGGCTTCGCGCCGTCCTCGCGCTTCTTCTCGGGCGGCATCCGGCCCTTGGTCATCCCGAACTCGGTAAAGATCCAGGTCATCGCGCGGTCCGCGGCTTCCCACTGGTCCTCGTCGATGGTGCGCGGCAGGAACCGCTGGATCGTCGTGCCCTCGGGCGTCACGCCGCCGCCGATCATCTCGGCGATGGAGCCGGTCACCACCACCGCGGGCAGCGCCGGGTCGAACTGGTCCCAGGCGCGCTTCATCGCGCCCTCGGTGCCGTCGCGCCCCAGCTCTTCCTCGCCCAGCCCCGTCACCACGATGGGCAGCTCGTGCGGCGGCAACGCGTCGGTGTAGTGCAGCACGCTCGTGACCGGCAGGTTCTCGCACCCCACGGGGCCGTCGATCACCACCTGCAGCCCCTTGACGGCGCAGAAGGCATAGACCGCGCCCCAGTATCCGCCGGCCCTGTCATGGTCCTGGATCAGCATCCCGGCGCCCCCCGTGTCTTCTGGCCCGAAATATCCCGGGGGTCCGGGGGCAGCGCCCCCGCTGCGCGATATGCCCCCCGCGCCGGCATCAGATCATCTCCTGCGCCTTGCGGGCGCGCTGCTGCTTGTCGAGCTTCTTCTGGTTGGTCGCGCGGAAATCCGGGCGCAGGTTCGGCGCGCCCTCCCATATGCCGGCGCTGTCGCCCTCGCCCACGCCCTCGAAGAAGGCCTTCATGTGGTCCATGCGCTCCTTGTTGGCGATGGCGGCATTGATCACCTCGGCCAGGCTGCCGGCGCCGGCGGGCCCCATCAGCGGCCGCGCCGAGATGAGGTTGGTGAAGTAGAGCCCCGGCACGCCCAGTTCCTTGGCCTTCTGCACCACCGGCGTCGTGCCGATGGCGAGGTCGGGCTTGATGGTCTCCATCGCGGCACAATCATCCTCCAGCGACGCGCGGAACCTGACCGTCGCGCCGCGGGCGCGCAGCCAGTCGGCATCGGCCTCCGACCACGGGGTGCGCGGGCAGGCGGTGCCGACGTAAGGAACATCCGCCCCGCTCTCGACCAGCAGACGCGCGACCAGCAGTTCGCTGCCCTCGTAGCCCGAAAGTGTCACCGTGCCGTCGATCGGGGTCGCTGACAGCGCCGCGTCGATGGCGGGCAACACGGCGTTCTGCGCCTCGGCCACCTTGTCGGCAGGCACGCCGTGGGCGTCCCCGATCGCGGCCAGCCACGCGGCAGTGCCCTCGCGGCCCACCGGCGCGCTGCCCACCACGGGGCGGCCCGCGGACTCGAACTCGCGGATCGCGGCGGTATAGAATGGATGGATCGCCGCCGCCACGCCGCAATCCAGCGCGGCGTAGAGTTCGCGCCACTCCCGGCACGGCACCACCGGCCCCGCGGCAAGGCCCATCGGCGCCAGCATCTGCCCGATCATCACCGGGTCGGCGGGAAACATCTCGCCCAGCAGCGTCACCGTGGGCAGGTCCGACACACCACCCTCGGGGCGGGCCACCGGGCCGGCCTCGATCTCCTGCCGGGCGTAGTTCAGCATCGCCCCGGCCAGCACGTCCTTGGCCTCGGCGTGGGTGGGGATGCCGAACCCCGGCACGTCGATGCCGACGATGCGCACGCCGTTGATCTCGTCGGGCAGCAGCCGCAGCGGCACGCCGCTGGCCGTGGGCACGCACAGGTTGGTGACGACGATCGCGTCGAAACGGTCCGGGTCGGCCAGTTCGTGCACGCTGTCGCGGATGTCCTCGAACAGCTTGCCGGTGACCAGCGTCTCGGAGTTGAAGGGCACGTAGCCCACCGACCGCCGCGCGCCGTAGAAGTGGCTGACGAAGGTCAGGCCGTAAACACAGCAGGCCGATCCCGACAGGACCGTGGCCACCCGCTTCATCCGCAGCCCGACACGCAGCGAGCCAAAGGCCGGGCACATCGACTGCGGCTTGTCATGCGGCCCCTGCGGGTAGTCGCGGGCATACTGGTCGAGGATCTCGCTTTGCCCGGCCATGCGGGCGGCGCGTTCCATCTCGGCGCCGGAGTGACAGCCCAGACCTGGGTCGCCGTCCGGCACGCGCGGGTCTGCCGGGGCCGCATCGTGCTCCGGACCGGTGGTCACCTCGGCAGAGCCGGCATCGTCGTATGTCACTTCCTCGGTCATTGCGCTTCCCGCTTGGGTTCGGGGCAGCCGCCGTCGGAGATGTCGCGCAGCAGGCGCTGCAACTGTTCCGGGCGGGCCGCGCGCAGCATGGCGCGCACGATCAGCTTGTCAGCCTCGCAAGAACGGTCAGGCATCGTCATAGACCACCTCCAGGCTCTCTTGCGCGGCGGCGTTCTTGCCGCGCATGTCAGCGTCGGTCGCGGGCTCCAGAACCACGTCCGCGCCGGTGTCGGAGCCATCGAACAACCCCAACAGCCCGTCCTGGTCGAGCGGGGCCGGGCGCACCGGCGGCGCGGCCGACACCTCGTCGGCCAGCCCGGCGAACAGGCTGCCCCACGGGCTCTCGGCGGTGCCGACGATCTGGTAATTGGCAGATTTCTTGCGCAGGTCGTCATCGGCGGGAATGGAGGCCAGCAGCGGCACGCCGACGGCCTCGGCAAAGGCATGCGCCTCGCCAGAGCCGTCATCCTTGTTCACCACCAGCCCCGCGACGCCGACATTGCCGCCCAGCTTGCGGAAATACTCCACCGCCGAGCAGACGTTGTTGGCAACGTAGAGCGACTGCAGGTCGTTGGAGCCGACGAGTATCACCTTCTGCGCCATGTCCCGCGCGATCGGCAGGCCGAAGCCGCCGCAGACCACGTCGCCGAGGAAATCCAGCAGGACATAGTCGAAATCCCAGTCGTGAAAGCCCAGCTTCTCCAGCAACTCGAAGCCGTGGATGATGCCGCGGCCGCCGCATCCGCGGCCGACCTCCGGGCCGCCCAGCTCCATCGCGAAGACGCCTCCGCGCTTGAAGCACACGTCGCCGATCTGAACCTGCTCGCCCGAAAGGTTCTTCTGCGTCGAGGTCTCGATGATGGTGGGGCACGCCTTGCCCCCGAACAGCAGCGAGGTAGTGTCCGACTTTGGGTCGCAACCGATGAGCAGAACGCGCTTGCCCTGCTCGGCCATCATGTGGCTGAGGTTGGCCAGAGTGAAGCTCTTGCCGATCCCGCCCTTGCCGTAGATGGCGATGATCTGGGTTTTCTGGGTGGGCTCGCCGTCGTTGATGACATCGGCGAGATCCTCGTGCGCCTCGTCTCGCAGGCGCTGGTCGAAATCCTTCAGGTTGGGTACGTCGTCCTTCACGCTGCAGCCTCCCAGTCGAGTATCATTTTCAGGCAGGACGGGTCGTTGAAGGCGGTTCGATAAGCCTCCGGCGCGTCCTGCGCGCGGGCGCGGTGTGTGATGAGGCCGTCCATCGACAGCGCGCCGCTTTCGATCAGCGCGGCAGTCGCGGCCAGGTCGTCGCGCGTCCATTCCGCCGCGATGCGGAAGCGCGCTTCCTTCATGAACGCCGGTGCGAACGCGAAGCTGAGATCGCCGGGATAGAACCCCGCGAGCACTATCTCGCCGCCCTTCTCGATGCGGCCGACGAGGTCGTTGAGGATCGTCTCGTTGCCCGAGGCATCGTAGACCGCCGTGTAATCGCGGCGCGGGTCGTCCTGTGGGTCCATTACCGCGTAACCCTCGGCGCCGTCGCGGCGGTCGGCCTGGCTTTCCCACACCGTGGGGGCGGGGGCGCCGGCGGCCAGCGTCAGGCGGGCCAGCAGCCGGCCGAACACGCCATGCCCCACGATCAGGTCGGGAACAGCCTTGTCGAGCCCGGCCATGGCGTGCCGCGCCGTGGCCGCGAGCGCCAGCAGGGCGCCCCGATCGCCCAGCGCGGGATCGATCCGGGTCACACGGTCGGCCGCGGTAACAAGCCGGGCGGCCGCCCCGCCGAACAGCCCGCGCGCCCCATCGAAACAGTCGGCCCCGGGAACGAAGACATGATCGCCGACGCGCAATCCCGTGTCCGGGGCGGCCTCGACCACCTCGCCAGCGGCCTCGTAGCCGGGAACGAGAGGATAGCCCATGCCCGGGAAGGGCGGCATGCGCCCTGACCAGAAAAGCTTTTCGGTGCCGGTGGAAATGCCCGAGCAGGCGATATCAACCACGATATCACCCGCGCCGGGCGTCTTGAGCGCGAGCGTGTCCAGGTGAAGATCCTCGGGACCTTTCAGGTAGACAGCACGGGTATCCATTGTGACCTCCGTCCCCGGCCCGACCGTCGGTCAGAGAGACTCGATTCCTGCGGCGGGCGATATATGTAAGTGTAATGATACAGCTCTATGCGTCAAGTTTAGTTTACACTTTTCCCGCAAGCGCCGTCAGCCGGGCTTTACGCAGCTCAGCGCGCAGGTGACGTAGGGGCGCGGCGCGCGCGGGACGCGAAGCTGCGAGAAACCGGCCGCGCAGCACATGGCGGCAATCTGTTCGGCCGAACGCACACGCCCGGTCCCCATCGCCATGGTGTAGAATGCAAAGTAAACGTCGCCCACGGGATCGGGCCGCGCCCCGCCGGACATGGGCTCCGACACGATCAGCCGGCCACCCGGCGGAAGAGCGGCATGCACCTTGGCCAGAAGTTCGGCGACCGTGTCATCCGCGTGATCGTACAGCACCCGGACAAGCGAGATCGCGTCCGCGCCACCGGGCAGCGGCCCCTCGCGGAAGGAGCCGCCAACACAGGTCACGCGCCCCCCGAGCCCCGCCCGGGCCAGGCGGCGCCGTGCCTGCGGCACGACGCCGGGCAAGTCGAAAACCGTAACACCAAGCGCGCGGTGGCGGCCTGCAACCTCTGACGCGAAAACGCCCGACCCCCCGCCCACATCCATCAAGTGGCCCACCCCCCGCAGCGACACCATGCGCAGCGTGTCCTGCGCCACGAGCATCTGCGACTGTGCCATCAAGTCCGAGTAGCGCGCGGCATCATCGGCCGAAACGTCGCCCGCCTGCCCCGTGACGTACGGCCAGAAACGCGCCATGCGCGTTTCACCGTCACCGCGCAGGAGCGCGACGGGATCGGCCATGTCGCGGTAGAATCCATCATGATGGCGGATCATCGACTCCAGCCCCGGCACGCCCAGCAGGGCCGCACCCTTCCGGGAGATCCGGAACCGGCCATCGCGCCGCCGCTTCAGCAACCCCATCGCGGCGCCCGCCTGCAACAGGATCTCGATCCGCTCGGGCGCGACGCCGCTGGCGGGCACGGCTTCCTCCGGGGCGGCCGGCCCGTCCATCAACCGGTGCAGCACGCGCAACTCGATCAGTGCGGCCAAGACCTGCGACCGGACAAAGCCCTGCACGATATCGAAGATGTCGGCCCCGTCACGCGCCACCATGCGCCGCACGACAGGCAGGCGCGCCGCGATCCGCTGCACATCGGCACGCCGCGCCAGCGCGTTGACCCATGCCACGGGATCGGACACGCGCGGCATCGGCGGATCGCGCTGCACCACCGCGCGTCAGGCCCGACCGGCGGCCGGCATGGCCGGCATGATACGGTCCGCCTGCATCTTGACCATCTGCGCCAGCTCTGCCTCGCCCGGGCAGGACGGGATCGAGGCGATCGCCCCTGCCAGAATGTCGGACAGGCGTTCGGTCGCCCCGCAGAGTCCGAGCTCGGCCACCGCGTTCGGCCGCCCGTGCAGCGCGTCCTGCCCCGCCGGCTTGCCAAGCGCCTCTGCGTCGAGGACCGCGTCCCGCAGGTCATCGGCCACCTGGAACGCCTCGCCGATCCGCGCGCCAAGGTCGCGCCAATTCTCGGGGTCGTGCCCGGCGGCGATGGCCCCCATTTCCGTGGCGGCGATGAACAGCGCCCCGGTCTTGGACCGGTGATAGGCCTGCAGATCCACCTGCGGCTCGCTTTCCCATCCCTGCCCCGCGCAGATGCCATCGGGCATCCCGGTGCGCCGCGCCAGCGAGAGCGTCAGCGCGGCGCACCGCTCCGGCGCCTCCGACGCCGCGCGCGCCAGCACCTCGAACGCGAGCACGATCAGGCTATCGCCGGTCAGCACCGCCAGTGGCTCGGAATAGGCGCGATGCACCGACGGCTTGCCGCGGCGCATGTCGGCGTCATCGAAACAGGGCAGGTCGTCATGGACGAGACTGGCGCAATGGATCAGCTCCAGCGCGGCCGCCGCAGCGTCGGAAATGCGGGGACGGTCGTCGCCGCAGGCCATCGCCACCGAAAGCAGGATGGTCGGACGTATACGAGCCCCACCCGGCGCGGTCGCGTAGTCCACCGCCTGCGCCAGGCGCCGCGGCGCGGCGCCACCACGGGCCACGGCGATGGAGCGGGACACGGCCGCTTCGATCCGGTCGTTCAGTGGCATTGGCGGCGCCTCCTTTGCGTGTAATCTTTTTATAACAGTATATGTGTAAGTTATACTGGACACTCCGGCGCATCGAGTCAACAATCGCGTCCATGGCTTTCTGCGCACCCCACACACCCGGCGCGGGGCGGGTCGTCATCGTCGGCAGCGGTATCGCCGGGCTCGTGGCGGCGGCGCGGCTGGCTCATGCGGGACTGTCCGTTCTGGTCATCGACCGCCACGGCACCCCCGGGGGCAAGATGCGCGCCCTGCCCTCGTCCGCCGGCCCCGTGGATGCCGGGCCCACGGTGCTGACCATGCGCGCCGTGTTCGACGAGCTGTTCGCCGAGCTGGGCGAGCGGCTGGAAGACCATGTCGGCCTCTTGCGGCAGCGTATCCTCGCGCGGCATTTCTGGCCCGATGGCAGCCAGCTCGACCTGTTCGACACCGAGGCGGACAGCACCGAGGCGATCCGCGCCCTTGCCGGAAAGCGTGCGGCGGGGCAGTTCCGCGCGTTCTGCGCCCGGGCACGCGATCTCTTCGACGGGTTCGAGACGCCGGTGATGCGCACACCGGCCCCATCCCTGCCAGCGCTGGCCCTGCATGTCGCGCGAAATCCGGGCCTGCTGGGACGGATGGCGCCGCTATCCACCCTCCACGACCTGCTGCGCCGCAGCTTCGACGATCCGCGGCTTGTCCAGCTGTTCGGCCGATACGCCACTTACGTCGGCGGGGCCCCAGACCGGGTGCCCGCGCTCCTTGCCCTGATCTGGCAGGCCGAGGCGGCAGGTGTCTGGGCCGTCGAGGGCGGCCTGCACCGACTGGCCGACGCCATCGCGGAACTGGCCCGGCTGCGGGGGGCTGAATTCTGCTACGGCGCGGATGCGGCCTCGATCGAGACCGCGGGCGGCGGTGTTCGTGCCGTGACGCTGGCCGATGGCACGCGCCTGCCCGCAGGCTCCGTGCTGTTCAACGGGGACCCAAGGGCGCTGGCCACCGGGCGCCTCGGGGCCGACGTCGCCGGCGTCGCACCGCAGACCGCGCAAGCGCCCCGCAGCCTGTCAGCCGAGGTATGGGCATTCGCCGCCGTGCCGCAGGGGCCCGAGCTGGCGCATCACAACGTGTTCTTCCGCGCCGATGCGCAGCCGGAATTCGACGCGTTGGCCGCGGGCCGGCTGGATCCGTCGCCAACGCTCTATGTCTGCGCGCAGGACCGCGCCGGCACGGCACGGCACCGCGGCCCCGAGCGGTTCGAAACCATCGCAAACGCCCCGCCACTGAGCGGGGACACACCACGACAGGAGGTCGACCAATGCCGGACACGCACCTTCGGGACGCTCGCCCGTTTCGGGCTGCGCTTCGGCCCGGAACCGGGGGATCAGACCCTGACGACGCCGGAGGGTTTCGACAGCCTGTTCCCGGCCTCGGGCGGCGCCCTCTACGGGCAGAGCCCGCACGGGATGACGGCGGCGCTGCGCCGCCCGACGGCGCGGACGTCGGTGCCGGGGCTCTACCTCGCCGGCGGCGGGGTGCATCCGGGGGCGGGGGTGCCGATGGCGGCCCTCTCCGGCCGGCATGCGGCCGCGGCGATCTTGAGCGACCGGATTTCAACCTCGATATCCCCCGAAACGGCTACGCGTGGTGGTACATCGACGGGATCAGCGACAATGGCCGGCAGGCCGTCAGCGTCATCGCGTTCATAGGCTCGGTCTTCTCGCCATGGTACGCGTGGTCGGGGCGCAAATCCCCCGACAACCATGTCTGCATGAACGTCGCCACCTACGGCCCCGGCGGCCGCTTCACCATGACGGACCGCGGCCGCGACGCGCTGCGCCAGAGCCGCGAGCGCCTGACCATCGGGCCATCATCGATGACGTGGCGTGACGGCGAGCTGGTCATCGAGATCGACGAGATCGCGTCCCCGCCGCTGATTTCGCGCGTGCGCGGCACGATCCGGGTGACCCCGTCGGCCCTGACATCGGTCGAACTGCCGCTCACGCCCGACGGCACCCATGTCTGGCGCCCCTTCGCCCCCACCAGCGCCATCCGGGTGGACCTGGACGCGCCTGGATGGCAGTGGGACGGGCACGGCTACTTCGACGCCAATTTCGGCACCCGCGCGCTGGAGCAGGATTTCGATTACTGGACATGGGGCCGATACCCCACGCGCGGCGGCAGCACGTGTTTCTACGATGCCACGCGCCGCGATGGCAGCCGGCTGGGCGTCGGCGTCGCCTTTGACAGGGATGGCACCGCCCGCAGCGTGACGCCGCCACCGGCGGCGCGCATGCGCCGCAGCCTCTGGGCCGTGGCGCGCGAGACGCGGGCCGACAGGGGATACGCGCCCGAACAGGTCCAGCCGATGCTGGATGCACCCTTTTACTGTCGCGCGGCAGTGCGCACGCGGCTGGAGGGCGAGGAATCGGTCGGGGTTCACGAGGCGCTGGACCTGCGGCGCTTCCGCTCGGCCCTGCTCAAGCCCATGCTGGCGGTGCGCGTGCCGCGGCGGGCGCGCTGGCGGTTCGGCTGAACCGTTATCCCCGCCACGTCTGAAGCGCGGCAGCACCGGCATAGAGCAGCAGCAGGCACAGGCTCTCCCAGCCGATGTTCGCTGGGCCGCGCCGCTCGCGCAGGATCAGGCCCAGCAGAAGGATGCCGGCCATCATCTGCCCCACGATCACCCAGAAAAGATCGGCCGCCCCGATGGCATGGTAGAGCGATCCCTCGCGGTACGCGATGTCCGAAAGCGTCAGGAACAGCACGTCGAAGGTGTTGCCGCCGATGATGCCGCCCACGGCCAGCTGCAGCGCCCGCCGGCGCACCGCGGCCAGCGTGGTGACAAGCTCTGGCAGCGAGGTGACGACAGCCGTCATCAAGGCCCCCACCAGCGCCGAGGACAGGCCGAGGCGGTCGGATATCTCCGCGCCGCTGCGGGCCACCGCCCACCCCGCGATGCCGAGGATCAGCATCAGCCCCCCGAAGGGCAACAGCAGGTGCAGCGCCGGCTTGGCCGCGTCACCCGAATCGTCCGGGGCATCGTGGCGCGTCTCGCGCGTGCGGCGCGCCGTCCACATCGGCCGGCGCCGCACCCCCACGCTGGCATAGGCGCCGGCGATATACATGCCAACCAGCACCGCCGAGGCCGGGTGCACCGCCCAGAACGAAATCTCCGGCGTGACGTGGGCGGCAACCGGCACGGCGAGCATGAGAACCAGCAACGCGGACTGGAACAGGTTCGCCAGATCGGCGGCGGCATGTTCCAGATTGGCGCGACGATAGATCACGTCCGCCAGCGCGAGAAACGCCGTCTGCGCCGCGATACCGCCGATGCCGTTGGAAAAGGCGAGCGACGCCCGCCCGTCAAGTGCCGAGGTGATCGAGACGATCGTTCCCGAAAGCGATGTCGCGGCGCCGAGCAAGAGACCCCCCGTGACCGCCTCTCCCAGCCCGGTGCGGTCGGCGATCCGGTCGGCCATCCCCGTGATCGCGGTTCCCGCCAACAGGATGACGCCGGCAGCAAGGGCAAAGACCGTCAGGTAGGCGGCAAGGGAAAGGTCGGCCAGCATGACGTGTCAGCCGGCCGCGCCGGCGGGCATGCGTCTACGCCTCTTCGGCACGCCCGGCCTCGTCAGGATTGAGCCGGATAACCGCCAGGTTCAGCGCCCCGGCCACGCTCACCCATGCGAGGTAGGGCACGAACAACAGCCCAGCGATCCAGTCCACCTGCCACAGCGCAACCATCGTCGCCGCCACCGACACCCACAGCGCGGACAGCACGATCAACCCCAGCTTCATCCGCCGCAACCCGAAGAAAACCGGCGTCCACAGCCCGTTGAGCGCGATCTGCAGGCCCCATAGCGCCATCGCAAGCGCGTTGTCGGGGCTGACGGCCGCCCGCGCCCCGGCGGCGGCGATGCAGATGTAAAGCGTCGTCCACGCCACCGGGAACAGCCAGTCCGGCGGCGTGAACCACGGTTTTCTCAGCCGGGCATACCAAGCGCCCGGCGGGAAAAGACCGCCGGTCGACCCGGCGGCGAAGCATGCCGCCAGAAACACCGCGAAGCAGATCCAGATCATGCGCTCTCTTTAAACCGCGGCGCGCCGGGCATCAATGCCACGCGCGCTTCCATCTCCTGCGCCTTCAGCCCGGCCATCGTGCGATAGAGCGTATCGCTCCAGTCCGCGGCCCCGGCATTGGGGTCCGATGCCGCCTCGACGAGAAAGAGGGTTTCCGGCAACGACCTTGCATGGATGACGGGCGAACGCGGCATCATGGCGGTGCCTGCGCTGCGCAGGACCGACAGCATCAGCCATCCCAATTTCTGCCGGCCGGTCGTTCGCGCCCGCCCCGAAACCGAATCGTGGCCGGCACGGCGCACGGAGCCGCCGATACCACCGTAGATGTATCTCGCGGCGAATATCCCCGGCCGGCACGCCAGCGGCAGCGCCCCGATCCCGGCCTCGGACCGCGCATAGAGATCCTCCGCCTCGCGCAGGAGCCGCCGGACGATGCCGCGCACGGCCGCATCCGGCCGCGGGTCGGCAAGAAACGACTCCGGCGCGATGCCGGCCTCCTCCAGCCAGTCGGTGGGCAGGTATAGCCGCCCCTCGCGGGCATCCTCGCCCACGTCGCGGGCGATGTTGGTCAATTGCATTGCAACCCCGAGGTCGCACGCCCGCGCCAGCGCGTCGGGGTCGCGCACCCGCATGAGCACGCACATCATCGCCCCCACCGCCGAGGCCACCCTGGCCGAGTAGGCGCGCAGCTCCGACAGGGTGGCATAGCGGCGCCCGCCCGCGTCCCAGGCCAGCCCTTCCAGCAACGCCTCGGGCAGGGCGCGCGGCATGCCGTATTCCTCGATCACGGCGGCAAAGGCCCGGTCGGCCGGGGTATCGCATGGGCGGCCGGCATAGGCGCGGTCCAGCCTCTCCTGCAGCCGCAGTACCGCGCCGGCCTTGGCCGGCTGCAGGTCAACCGCGTCATCGGCCAGCCGGCAGAAGGCGTAGAGCGCCAGCGCCGGGTCGCGCAGCGAGCGCGGCAGCAGCCGGGAGGCGGCGTGAAAAGAGAGCGACCCGTGCCGGATCGCCTCGGTGCAATGCGCCAGGTCGCGGGGGTCCTTCATCGATGAATTGCCCCCTGCGGATCGGGCACCACCTGCTCCAGCACCTCGGCGCTTGAGATCACGCCGGGCAGGCCCGCGCCCGGATGGGTTCCCGCGCCGACCAGGTAGAGCCCGTCCGCTTCCTCGCTCACGTTGTGCGGGCGGAACCACGCGCTTTGCAGGATGCGCGGCTCGATGGAAAACCCCGTGCCATGGGGGCTGAGATACCGCGATCGGAAGGTTTCCGGCGTGAACACGCAAGAGGCGGAGAGATGATCGCCCAGCCCGGGCAGCAGCCGCTCCTCCAGCACCGACTGCACCCTTTGCCGGTAGCTTTCTTCGATTTCCGCCCAGTCGACCGGTTCGGCATGGCCCAGATGCGGCACGGGGCTTAACACGTAGAAGGTGTCGCCACCCCCGGGCGCCACGGTCGGATCGGTGACGCTGGGGCGGTGCACGTAAAGGCTCATGTCGTCGGCCAGCCGCCCGCGGCGGAAGATGTCGCGCACCAGCCCCCCGTATCGCGGTCCGCTCAGGATGGTGTGATGCCCGGCGTCGGGCCACTTTCCCGAGGTGTCGCGCGTGCCGAAATACCACAGGAACAACCCCATCGACCACCGCGACCGCCTGAGCCGGCGCGGCGTCCAGCGCCGCCGCCGGTGATTGCGCAGAAGGTGATCGTAAGTATGGCCGGCGTCGGCGTTGGACACCACGATATCGGCCGTCACGATTTCGCCCCCGGTCAGCCGCACGCCGCGCGCGCGGCCGGCCTTGAGCAGGATCTCGTCCACCTCGGCGTTCTGCCGGATCACGCCGCCCTGATCCTCGATCACGCGAACCATGGCGCGGGCGATGGCATCCACCCCGCCCATCGCGTAGTGCACGCCGAACTGCTTTTCCAGGTGGCTGACGAGCGCGTACATCGAGGTCACGCGGAACGGGTCGCCCCCGATGAACAACGGGTGGAAGGACAGCGCCATGCGCAGCCGCGCGTCCTTCACCCGCCGGGCGGCATGGGCCGCGACCGACCGGTCGGCGCGCAGCCGCGCGAAGGTTGGCAGCACCTTGATCAGGTCGCGCAGCCGGTGCATCGGCCTCCGGCCCAGATCCTCGAATCCCACCCAGTAACGCCGCTCAGCGTCGGCGAGGAAGGTCTCGTACCCCGCCACGTCGTCCGGCGACAGGCGCGCCACCTCGGCCCGCATGGCGTCGTCATCCTGCCGCGCGGCGAAACGGCTGCCGTCGGGCCAGTGGATCTCGTAGAACGGATCGAGCGCGCGCAGGTCGATCTCGGCGTCGAAGTCGCGGCCGCAGGCCCGCCAGAGGTCGCGGAACACCTGCGGCACGGTCACGATCGTGGGACCGAGGTCGAAACGGTGGCCGTTGTCGGTGATGGCCGATCCCCTCCCGCCGGGGCTGTCGAGCCGGTCAAGCACCGTGACGCGGTAGCCCTTGGCCCCCAGCCGCATGGCCGAGGCCAGACCGCCAAGGCCGGCACCGATCACCACAGCATGGGCGGCGGCGCCCTGCACGGCCTCTTGGGCGAGTCGCGGATCAACACGTGTCAACATATGACAAGCCTACACCTGTCCAGTTTGATTGACAATCGTGCCAAGCGGTCTTTTCTTGAACCCGCAAGCGTGTCAATAATCGCGGACAGATCAACGCGGGAGCGAAACGATACAGACCGTCAGCCTCAGCTTTTTCCGCTTCGACACGGGGCCGGGCCGGGTCTGGGCCTTCGTGATGATGGGTCTCGCACGGCTTTCGCTGCCGCGGGTCGATGGCATCGGTTTCTGGAAGCTCTGCGGGTCCGGCACGGGCGAGGGGTTCACGCCGCTGCCCAACACCGGCGTTTACGCCATCCTCGCCACGTGGCCGGATGTTGACACCGCCCGCGACCGCACGGCGCATGCAAGGGTTTTCCGCCGCTATCACCGCCGCGCCAGCGAAAGCTGGACGGTCTTCCTGACCCCGGTTTCGGCGCGCGGGGCATGGGCAGGCACGGCCCCCTTCGCCCCCCAGCCCGACGCCGGTACCGGCCCGATCGCGGCGCTGACGCGGGCCACCGTCAGGCCATCGGCGGCGCTGCGGTTCTGGCGGCGCGTGCCCGGCATCAGCGACGTGATCGGCGACGACCCCAACGTTCTTTTCAAGATCGGCATCGGCGAAGTGCCGCTGTTGCACCAGGTCACCTTTTCCATCTGGCCCGACGCGGACAGCATGGCCGCCTTTGCCCGGCGCGACGGCCCGCACGCCCGCGCGATCCGGGCGGTGCGAGAGGGGGGCTGGTTCCGCGAGGAGCTTTACGCGCGCTTCCGCGTGTGCGGGACAGCGGGAACCTGGGGCGGCAGAATGCCTCTTGAAACGGTCGGAGCGATGACATGACAGGCGCCTTTCCCTTTTCCGCCATCGTCGGGCAGGACCAGATGAAGCTGGCGATGATCCTCACCGCGATCGAGCCCCGCCTCGGCGGCGTGCTGGTGTTCGGCGACCGGGGCACCGGCAAGTCCACGGCGGTGCGCGCGCTGGCCGGCCTGTTGCCGCCCATCACGGTGGTCGCGGGCTGCCCCGTCAACTCCGCCACCCCGGCGGACTGCCCGGAATGGGCCGGCGTCACGGCCACCGCCACGCATGAGCGCCCGACCCCGGTCATCGACCTGCCACTTGGCGTGACCGAGGACCGGGTGACTGGCGCGCTGGATATCGAGCGCGCACTGACACAGGGCGAAAAAGCGTTCGAGCCGGGGCTGCTGGCGCGCGCCAACCGCGGCTATCTCTATATCGACGAGGTCAACCTGCTGGAGGATCACATCGTCGACCTGCTGCTCGACGTGGCGCAATCGGGCGAGAACGTGGTCGAGCGCGAGGGGCTGTCGATCCGCCATCCCGCCCGTTTCGTGCTCGTGGGCTCCGGCAATCCCGAAGAGGGCGAGCTGCGCCCGCAGCTGCTGGACCGGTTCGGCCTGTCGGTCGAGGTCGCCTCGCCCACGGATATCGGCGACCGGATCGAGGTGATCCGCCGGCGCGATGCCTTCGACACCGATCCCGAAGGGTTCACGCAGGCATGGCGAGGGGAGGATGCGGCGATCCGCGAGCGCATCCTCGCGGCGCGCGAGCGCACAGGCGGGATGGAGCCTGACGAGGACGTGCTGCGCGACTGCGCCGCGCTGTGCATCGAGCTGGGCGCCGACGGGCTGCGCGGCGAACTGACGCTGCTGCGCGCGGCGCGGGCGCT
>NZ_JBISDG010000039.1:0-35438 GCF_044472985.1 Roseovarius salis
TGGTCTCGGCCGGGCTGCGGGCCGCGGGTCTGGGCGGAATCGTGATCGACACCGCCACGCGGCCGGGCGACGCGCCGGCCTTGCTCGCCCGTCAAATGGGCGCGCGCTACCTCGCGCTTCCGCGCGCCCGGGCCGAACAGATCAGCACGGCCGTCTCTGCCGCGCTGGAGGGCTAGGCGCATGGACTGGACCCGCGACCTGCCCGGCTGGCCGCTGCAAGACCTGTCCCGCCGTGTGCGCTGCCGCCCCCACGAGTGGCACGTGCAGGAGGCAGGCACGGGGCAGACGATCCTGCTGCTGCACGGCGCCGGCGGGGCCACGCACAGCTGGCGCGACCTCCTGCCCGCGCTGGCCGAGGGGTATCATGCCGTCGCGATCGACCTGCCCGGGCAGGGATTCACCCGTGCGGGAACCCGGCGCAGGCTCGGCCTGTCGCAGATGTCGTCGGACATCGCGTCGCTCTGCGCGGCACAGGGCTGGCACCCGCGCGCGATCATCGGGCATTCCGCCGGGGCGGCCATCGCGCTGGACCTTGCCGGGCGGCTGGCCGGCCCCGGGGGCGACCCGCCCGGCGTCGTGGGGATCAACGCCGCGCTGGACCGGTTCGACGGCATCGCCGGCTGGCTGTTTCCCGCACTCGCCAAGCTGCTGGCCCTCAACCCTCTCACCGCGTCGGCCTTCACGCTGGGGCGCAATCACGCGGCCCGCGCGCAACGGCTGATCGAGAGCACCGGCTCGCACATCAACGCCACCGGGCTGACCTGCTATGCGCGCCTTTTCTCGGACCGGCCCCATGTCGATGCCACCCTGCAGATGATGGCGCAGTGGAACGTCGACGCGCTGGTCGCCCGGCTGCCAGAGGCGACAGGGCGCTGCCTGCTGCTCACCGGATCGCGCGACAGCGCCGTTTCGCCCGAGGTCTCGCGCCGGGCCGCCGCCCGGATGCCACGCTGCGAAACGGGCGATCTGGGGCCGCTGGGTCACCTCGCCCACGAGGAGGCGCCGGCGGAAACCCTCCGGCACATAACCGGGTGGCTGGCGCGGGGGTGACACCGATCGCCCGGGCCGTTCAGAACACCCCCATCGCCAGCCCGGCCGCCAGCGCCTGCCCCAGCTCGCGGCATTTTTCCAGCTCATCCGCTGGAATGGTTTTCTCGGCCAGGATCTGCTCTTTCGTCTGGGCATGGGTGCAGATGATGAACGGCTCCTGCACGGGCTTGAGCCGCCAGCCCTGCGCGATCCGCGCGGTCTGCCGCAGCGCGTTGCTGCCGTCCGAGCCGGCACAGATCATCTGCGCGTAGGGCCGCCCCTCGATCCGGCCCAGCACGTCGTAATAGCAGCGGTCGAAGAATTCCTTCATCTCGCCCGCGATCGCGGCAAGGTTCTCGGGCGCGCAGAAGATATAGCCCCGCGCATCCAGCAGGTCGCCGGGGCCGGTCTCGCCGGCCGTCTTGAGCACGGTCCCGGTCTCTTCCCGCGCGGCATCATAGGCGGCTTCGGCCATCTGCCGGCTGCCGCCGGTCCTTGAATGGTACACGATCAGCAAATCGGTCATCTTGCGCTCCGCGCTTCTCTGGCGGCCTGCCGTCTCAATCCCCGCGCAACGCCGCGGCGTGATCCTCGCGCAGAACCGATTTCTGCACCTTGCCCATGGTGTTGCGCGGCAGGCTGTCCACCAGCAGGATCTTCCTTGGCTGCTTGAAACGGGCCAGCTGTTGCGCCGTTGCCGCGGCCAGCGCGTCCGGCTCCGGCGCCGCGCCGGCTGCGGGAACGACCAGCGCCAGCACCCCCTCGCCAAGGTCGTCGTGCGGCACGCCGACCACCGCCGACTCCAGCACGCCGGGCTGGGCGTCGAGCACCTGCTCGACCTCCTTGGGATAGACGTTCAGCCCGCCCGAGATGATCAGGTCCTTCTCGCGCCCGACGATCTGAACGTACCCGTCGGCGTCGACGCGCCCCAGATCACCGGTGATGAAGAACCCGTCCGCGCGCAGCTCTTCGGCGGTCTTTTCCGGCATCTGCCAGTATCCCTTGAACACGTTCGGGCCGCGCACCTCGATCATGCCCGTTTCGCCAAGGGCGCGTTCCGCGCCGGTCTCGGGGTCGGTGATCTTCAGCTCAACCCCCGGCAGGGGGAACCCCACCGTTCCGGCGCGTCGCTCGCCGTCATAGGGGTTGGAGGTGGACATGTTGGTTTCGGTCATGCCGTAGCGTTCCAGTATACGGTGGCCTGTGCGCGCCTCGAAGCGGCGGTGCGTCTCTTCCAAAAGCGGGGCCGAACCGGAAACGAAGAGCCGCATGTGCGCGGCCAGTTCACGGGTGAAGCGCGGATCGTCCAGCAGCCGGGTATAGAACGTCGGCACCCCCATCAGGCTGGTCGCGTCCGGCATCCGCGCGATCATCGCGTCGACATCGAACCTTGGCAGGAAGATCATCGCGCCACCCGCCAGCAGCATGATGTTGGTGGCCACGAAAAGGCCGTGCGTGTGAAAGATGGGCAGCGCGTGCAGCAGCACGTCGTCGGCCGTGAAGCGCCAGTAATCGGTCAGCACCTCGGCATTGGACAGCAGGTTGCGCTGTGTCAGCATCGCGCCCTTGGACCGCCCGGTGGTTCCCGAGGTGTATAGCAAGGCGGCCAGATCGTCCTGCTCCCGCGGCACGGTATCGAAGTCACCCGGCAGGGGGCGGGCGCGGTCGGCCAGCGTGCCGCTGCCGTCCGCGTTCAGCGTCTCCAGACGGGCGTCGTGGGCGGCGGCCACCGGCGCCAGCGCGTCCTTGGCCGCCCCGTCGCAGACCACCATCGCCGCGCCGCTGTTATCGATGAAGTATGCCAGTTCATCGACCGTGTAGGCGGTGTTGAGCGGCAGGAAGATCACCCCCGCCTGCACGCAGGCGGCATAGAGCGCCAGTGCCTCGGGCGACTTGGCGACCTGCGCGGCCAGCCTGTCACCCGGTGCAAGGCCCGCATCGGCCAGCGCGTTGGCAAAGCGCCCCGCGACCTCCAGAAACGCGGCGTGGCTCAGGCACCCGCCATCCGCGGTGTACAGGAAGGGCGTCGATTTGCCCGCGTGTTTGCCGAACAGGCTGTCGTAAAGCGGGTTGGCCATGGCGCTCTCCATCCTTGTTTGCGGGTCCCGGGCGGGCATAGCCGATTGGTCGTCGATGTCAAAACGCCGTGTTCCAAGCCCTCAGATATCGAGGAAAACGGTTTCGTCCCCACCCTGCAGGCGGATGTCGAAACGGTATGTCGCCCCGGCGCCGTTGTCGCGCCGCTCCGCGATCAGGGTCCGGCGCCGGTGTTCCCATTCGATCAGGTTCAGAACGGGGTCCGCGGCGTTGGCCTCGGCCTCGTCGGAGAAATAGAGCCGCGTGTTCAGCCCCACGTTTATCCCCCGCGCAACGATCCAGAGGTTGATGTGCGGCGCCATGATCCGCCCGTCGCGCGCCGCCACCGGGCCGGGTTTGACGGTATCGATCGCCCATTCGCCGGTCTCGAAATCGGGGGTGATACGGCCCCACCCGCGGAATCCCTTCTCGACCGCGCCGGGATGCTCGGGATGGGCGTAGACGCCCGCCGCGTTGGCCTGCCATGCCTCCAGCAGCGCGTCCTTGACCGGTGCGCCGGTGCCGTCGGTCACAAGCCCCTCGATGCGGATACGCTCTCCCGACGCGTTCGGACCGGCGATGTCACGGCCCAGTTCGCGCGCGTGCATGTCGAAACCCGCCGCGCCCGGCGCGAGACCGATATGCAGGTAGGGCCCGGCCGTCTGCGACGGCGTTTCCTTGAGGTAGTCCAGACGCTGCGCCATCAATTGCCCTCCGGTCGGGTCTCGAAAAAGGTCGAGCGGCGCCCGCGCAGGACGATGTCGAACTTGTAGGCGATGCTGTCGAACGGCACCGTCGCGTTGAGGTCGAGCGGCGCGATCAGCTGGTCGACCGCCCGCGGATCCCCGACCGACTGGGCAATCGGGCACTGCGCGATGAGCGGGTCGCCCTCGAAATACATCTGCGTCACGAGCCGCTGGCAAAAGGCCCGCCCGAAAACCGAGAAATGAATATGGGCGGGACGCCAGCTGTTGCCCCAGTTGCGCCAAGGATACGCGCCGGGCTTGACCGTGCGGAAGGCATAGTAACCGTGCTCGTCCGTCAGAACCCGCCCGCAACCGCCGAAATTCGGGTCGATCGCGGCGCGATAGGTGTCGTTGCGGTGGCGGTAGCGCCCGCCGGCATTGGCCTGCCAGATTTCCAGCAGCGTCTCCGGCACGGGGCGCGCGTTCTCGTCCAGCACCCGGCCGTGCACGATGATCCGCTCGCCCACCGGGCTCTCGCCCGTTCGGGCGTAATTCGTCAGCAGGTCGTTGTCGCCCCGATCGATGTCGCCATGGCCGAAAACCGGGCCGGTGATCTCGCTCGCCGTCCGGTCGAGGCTCAGCAGGGGAAAGCGTGGCGCGCGGGTTTGCGATGTCTTGTAATCGGGCGCATGGGCCGGCGGGTGCCACCGGCGGTCGCGTTCGTGATAATCCGGCGGCCCCGTCATTCCTGCTGCTCCTCCGCTTGCGCGGCCATTTCGGCATATGTCTGCTTGGCCAGCTTGATGGCGTGATTGGCCCGCGGCACGCCGGCGTAGACCGCGACGTGCTGAAACGCCTCGATCACGTCGCGTTGACTGGCACCGGTGCGGGCCGTGGCGCGGATATGCATCGGGATTTCATCGAAATTTCCCGTCGCGGCAAGAAGCGCCAGCGTCAGCATCGACCGCTCGCGTCGGGTGATGCCGTCGCCCGCCCAGACAGTGCCCCACGCCGCCTCGGTGACGAGATCCTGGAACGGCGCGTCGAACGCGGTCTTGGCCGTCTCGGCCCCGTCGACATGCGCATCGCCCAGCACGGCGCGCCGCACCTCCATCCCCGTTTCATACCTTTCTGCCATGAATGCCTCCCCGACGGGCGCGAACCGGGCCGCGCAGGGTATTCTGTCCTGTCCGCGCGGCCATATCAACAGTCAGCCACGGGCATCCCGCGACCGGCGGGACAGGCGGATGTATATCCGCCGCCGGGCATGGAAAAGGCATCGGCGACGGATGGTATCTTGCACTCCTGCAGGTTTTGAATAGCTTGTTCGCCCAGCAGGCAGAGGCCCGGAAACCGGATGACAGCGCGAAAAACACCGGCAGAGCACGGCGAAACACCGCAGGCGGTTGACGAAAACCTCCCGGAAACAATGCGGAGACACGCCAGTGGCTAGAATCGTCCTGCATATCGGCATGAACAAGACCGGCACCACCGCCATCCAGGAATACCTGAGGGGCAATACCGCGCATCTGGCCGAGCAGGGGCTGCTCTATCCCCGGACGGGCCGGGAGCCGGGCAATGACACGGCCAAGCACACCGCGCTGTCCGACGCGCTCGGCTTCTGCCAGAGCCCCAAGACGGGGCCGGCCACCCCGGCCGAAAGGAAGGAGCTGCGCCAAAGGCTCGATGCCGAGATCGCAGAACACGCCCCCGAGGTCGTTTTCATAAGCTCCGAGATGTTCGTGCGGCGGCGGCGGCTTGGAGCCGTCCGTAATTTCTTCGACGGGCACGATGTGACGGTGCTCGTCTATCTCCGGCGGCACGATCACTGGTGGCTGTCCCTCTACAACCAGGCCGTGCGCACGGTGACCGACCCGCCATGGGAGCCCGGCTTCGTCGGATTTTACGAGTTCAACAGGAATCGGGCCAACCTGCAGAACTCCTATGCTCGCCTCGTGAACCAGTGGGCGCGCATCTTCGGCACCGGCAACATCGTCGTGCGCCCCTACGAGCGCGGGCAGAACGATCCCGACATCGTGACGGATGCTCTGCGGTCCGCCGGGGCACCCGAGGCGGCGCTGGTGCCCGGCTGGAGCGACAGCCGCCACAACAACTCGATCTCGGCGGAAACCCTGCGCCGCATCGACAGGGTTCAACGTTCGGGGCTGAACACGAAGCTGAAAAGGCTCAAGATCAGATATGCCATGGCCAATGACCGGAACAGCGCATGCACTGACGATCCCTTCGATCTCATGCCACCGGACCTCCGCCGCAAGCTGGTCGAGGAAAACATGGGCGAGTATGCCAGGATTGCCAGGACCTATCTGCACCGCGAAGATGGCCGGCTGTTCTACGAACCCCTCCCCTGAGACGGCGCCACGGCGACGACGGGGCCGCCACGGCGGCGCCGGCGGTCGTGTGGACATGGTCGGCGGCGATGGGTATAGCCCCGCCCGAGAGGTCCGGGCGCGACCACCATTCGGCCGGGCCGGGTCACCCCGAAACGGCATGCACAACCCGGCAACGGCCCCGAAGGACGACCGATGTATTCCAAGCTGATCTGGGCGTTCAAGCTCTATTCGCTGCAACATCTCGAAATCTCCCTGGCCCCGCACCGCATCGTGGATTCGGACGAGGCTCTCGTAGGAAACGCCGAGGAGCTCAGGCTGCGCGAGGGCCGCCTGCATGTGCGCGGCTGGTGTATCGGTGACCGGGTGGAACTGCGGCTGGACGAGGCCCATGTCACCCGAACGCCGTCGATCGAGCGCAGCGATGTCGCCGCGGCAACGGGGGCGGACCTGATGACAGGCTTCGAGGCCAGCCTGCCATTCACCCACGGCAAGCTGGAGATCACGGTGCACCGCGGCGACGACGTGGCGATGCTGGAGATCGAGATGCCGCGCCCGGGGGCCATCGCATGGGCCCGGCGCAGGCTGTTCGGCCGCTTCCTGTTCGATCTGGTGCGCGGCGCGGGCTTCATCATCGGCGGCTACAAGGCCGGCGAGATCGAGTTCCGCCGAAGGATCAAATCGGTGCTGCGCCTCGAGGCGCGGGAGCGCACCAAGGAAATCGACCCCGCCGTGCTGGTCCCCGCGCCCGACACCCCCGCGCAACCTCCGGCCTGCGGCACGGTTACGGTCGTTCTGCCCGTTTTCAACGCCTTCGAATTGCTGTGCGAAAACCTCGACAGGCTGATCGCGCACACGGACCTGCCCTGGCGCCTCATCCTGATCGAGGACAGCTCGACGGATACGCGCGTGCGCCCCTGGCTGCGGGACTGGGCCGGGCGGGCGCAGGCAGAGATGCTGGCCGGGGTCGAGCTGATCGAGAACGAGGCCAATCTCGGGTTCATCGGGAGCGTCAACCGAGGGCTCGCGCGGGCCCGCGAGCTTGGCGGGCCTGTCGTGCTGCTGAATTCCGACGCGCTCGTGCCGCGGGGCTGGGCCTCGCGGCTGATGGCGCCGCTCGTTGCCGATGACACGGTCGCCACCGTCACGCCGATGTCCAACGATGCGGAAATCTTCGGCGCCCCGGTGATCTGCACGCCGGTGCCGCTGGCCGAGGGACAGCTTGAACGGATGGACCGCCGCGCCGCCTCCCTCAGCGCCCGGGCCGCGCCCGTCACGGCGCCGACGGGTGTGGGGTTCTGCATGGCGATGAGCCCGGCATACCTGGACCGCGTGCCGCAATTCGACACGGCGTTCGGCCGCGGCTACGGCGAGGAAGTCGACTGGTGCCGCAAGACCGCGGCTCTCGGCGGTCGGCACCTCGCGGCCACCAACCTGTTCGTCGAACATCGGGGCGGCGAAAGCTTCGGCAGCGACAGCAAGCGCGACCTCGTGATCGAGAACAACCGGATCATCTCTGGCCGCTACCCGGACTATGACGGCCTCGTGCAGCAATTCATCATGAACGATCCGCTGGTCACCGAAAGGCTCGCGCTGGCGGTGGCCTATCTCGACAGCCTGCCGGATGCCTCCGAGGTGCCGGTTTTCATCGCCCATGCGATGGGCGGCGGCGCGGAAAACTACCTGCAGGACCGGATCGCGCGGATGGCGCCCCGCGCCGCGCTGATACTGCGGTTCGGAGGATCGCACAGATGCCGCATCGAGGCCGTCACGCCCGCCGGCGTCACGCAGGCAGCCACGGACGATCTCGATGTCGTCAAGACGCTGGTCGCGGACCTCGATCGCCGCCGGGTGGTTTATTCCTGCGCCGTGGGCGACCCGGACGCCGCCGCCTTGCCCGGGTTCATGGCCGCGATCGCGCGGGAACGGCCGCTCGACATCCTCTTTCACGACTACCTCCCGATCAGCCCCTCCTATACCCTTCTGGGAAGCGACATGGTGTTCCGGGGCGTTCCCGACCCGGCGACGGACGATCCCGCGCACATGCTGCGCCGCCCGGACGGTACGCGGCTGTCGCTGCAGGAATGGCAGACGACCTGGCATGGCCTGCTCGAAGAGGCTGACCGGCTGATCGTGTTTTCCGACGACAGCAAGAGGCAGGTCGCCGCGGCATACCCCGATCTCGCCGGGCAGATCGTCGTAGAGCCGCACCAGCCCACGCCGGGGGTGGCAACGGTCACGCCGCCGCGGGGCGACAGGAAGGTGATAGGTGTGCTTGGCAATATCGGCCCTCAGAAGGGCATCGGCGTGCTGCGGGCGCTGTCGCACCGCATCGCCGACGAGCCCGATCTTTCGATGGTGGTCGTCGGCCGGGTGGACCCGCGCACGCCGCTGCATCAAGGAGCCACGGTTCACGGGCCCTACACGCCCTCAGACATCCCGGCCCTTGTCGAGCGCTACGGGATCACCTGCTGGCTTATCCCCTCGATCTGGCCCGAGACGTTCTCCTTCACCACCCGGGAATGCCTCGCCACCGGCCTGCCGGTAATCACCTTCGACCTGGGCGCACAGGGCGACGCCGCCAGCCGGGCGGAGAACGGTATCGTCGTGCCCCTGCCGCGCGAGGGCGCGGAGACGGACGCCGTCATGAACGAGATCATGGCGCGGGCGCGAAGCGTCAGGAGCTGAGCCGGGCGGGCGTCGCCCTTGCAATCACGTCCGGCAGATGCCAAGACCTGCCGCACCCGACCAGCGGTATCCCGACGGTTAATGGAGCTTAAACTATTGCAGAAAGAGCTTTTCGAGAATCCGGATTTCGACCCGCAAAGATACGCACAAGACATGGAAAAACCGCCGGCCCCGCGCCGCTTCGTGATCTATTTCACGCCGCGGTCCGGGTCGTCATGGCTGGCGGATGCCCTGACCGACAGCAAATGCCTCGGCCGGCCTTCAGAGTATTTCAACCCGAATTTCATTCCCAACATTGCCCGCAGCATCAACGCGGATTCGCTGGAACGCTATATCGATGTCTTGACCCGCAGGAACCATCCCGGCCGGATCTTTTCCTTCGAAATCACCATCTACCACCTGAACCGGGTGTTCGGAAATGGCGAGGCGTTTCTGGAGTTTTTTCCACCCAGCCTGCCGGCCTTCTATCTCCGGCGCGAGGACATGGTGCTTCAGGCGGTTTCGCTGGCCAAGGCGGTAACGACCTCCGTCTATCACTCCAAGAACGCTCAGCCACAGGACATAAACGAGGCGGACACCGCTTTCGGCTACGATCCCGACCTGATCGGCCAGTGGCTTGCGCATATCCTCGACCAGGAGCGCAAGATCGAAGCCTATTTCGAGAAATTCGATCTCCGTCCTCACCGCCTCAGCTATGAGCAGATCATGGAAATGGGACAGGAGGCCACCGTGCGCCATTTCATCCGGCACCTGCGGCCGAAAATGCATCAGCAGGGCCGCCCCGCCAACCTGACGTTCTCGTCGCGGCACGCAAAGATCGGCACCTCGCGCAACGCGGAATACGCGGAGCGATTCCGACAGGACCGTCCCGACCGCGCGGCCGAGGTGGACGAATTCCGCGCAAGCCTGGCAGGCACGATCGCCGGCTGAGCACCCGGCGCGGGGCCGTATCGTTTCACGCGCCAGTTTGCCTTCATGCTCGACATTTTTCCGACGTCTCGTCCATTCCGGGCTTTATGCCGTTGCATGTTTTGGGAAATCGTGTTTGATCCGTGACCGAGAGTGCGTTTCGGAATTTCGGACGAAGTCATATGGACATCGAGGAACTGGATCTGCCGGGCGTTCTGCTTCTGACGCCGAAGCGGTTTGGCGACGATCGGGGGTTTTTCTGCGAGACGTGGAACCGGCGGCGGTTCGCCGAGGCTGGGATCGCGCTCGATTTCGTTCAGGACAACCAGTCGCTTTCGGCTGCCGCGTGCACGCTGCGCGGCCTGCATTACCAGGCGCCGCCGCACGCCCAGGACAAGCTGGTGCGCTGCGGGCGCGGGCGGCTTTTCGACGTGGCGGTGGACATCCGTCGCGGCAGCCCGACCTACGGCCGGTGGGTGGGGGCGGAGCTTTCGGCGGAGAACGGCAAGCAGCTTCTTGTCCCGGCGGGTTTCCTGCACGGCTTCGTCACCCGCGAGCCCGACACCGAGATCCTCTACAAGTGTTCGGATCACTACGCGCCCGAGTGCGACGGCGCGGTTCGGTGGGACAGCTGCGGCATCGACTGGGGGCTCGAGGGCGCGCCGGTGCTGTCGGACAAGGACGCCGCCGCCCCGGCGCTGTCGGATTTCGACAGCCCCTTCACGTGGGAGGGCGCATGAAGCTGCTGGTCACGGGCGGCGCCGGTTTCATCGGCTCGGCGGTGGTGCGGCTGGCCATCGCCCGCGGGCACGAGGTGGTCAATGTCGACGCGCTGACCTACGCGGCCTGCCTCGACAACGTGGCGCCGGTGGCGGATGATCCGCGCTATGCGTTCGTGCAGGCCGACATCCGCGACCGCGCGGCGATGGACGCGGTCATGGCCGGGCACGCGCCCGACGCGGTGATGCACCTCGCGGCCGAGTCCCATGTCGACCGTTCGATCGACGGGCCCGGCACCTTCATCGACACCAACGTGACGGGCACCTTCACCCTGCTGGAGGCGGCGCGCAAGTACTGGGTGGCGGCGGGCCGGCCCGCCGGCTTCCGCTTCCACCACGTCTCCACCGACGAGGTCTATGGCTCGCTGGGGGAGACGGGGCAGTTCACCGAGGAGACGCCCTACGACCCGCGCAGCCCCTACTCGGCCTCCAAGGCAGCCTCGGACCACCTGGCGCGGGCGTGGCATCACACCTACGGGCTGCCGGTGCTGGTGACGAATTGTTCCAACAATTACGGCCCCTACCACTTCCCCGAAAAGCTCATCCCGGTGGTGATCCTGAACGCGCTGGCGGGCCGGGAGATCCCGGTCTACGGGGCGGGGGAGAACGTGCGCGACTGGCTTTACGTCGAGGATCACGCCGACGCGCTGCTGACGGTGGTGGCAAACGGCGCGCCGGGACGCACCTACAACATCGGCGGCGAGAACGAGGCGCGCAACATCGACCTGGTGCGCACGATCTGCGCGATCCTCGACCAGAAGCGCCCGGGGCCGGCGCCCTACGCCGACCAGATCACCTTCGTCGAGGACCGCCCCGGCCATGACGCGCGTTACGCCATCGACCCCGCCCGCATGCGTCACGAGCTGGGCTGGCGCCCCTCGGTGACCCTGCGGGAAGGGCTGGCCAAAACCGTGCAGTGGTATCTAGACAACGAACACTGGTGGCGCGCCCTGCAGGACCGCGCGGGCGTGGGCCAGAGGCTGGGGACAGCGGGAGGCGCCGCATGCCCCTGACCTTCGTTTCCGGACAGTTGGTGCAGTTTGCGCATGTCCCGCGCTGCGGCGGAAGTTCGATAGAGAATTATCTCCACGGCCGGTTTGGCAGACTTGCATTTCTAGATCGCCGGGATGGCCGGATTCCCTCCTCCGAGCGCTGGTCGCACACATCGCCGCAACATATCGAAACCGTGGCTTTCGACCGGATCATTCCAGACGCCTGGATCGCGCATCGCTTTGCCCTGGTGCGCCATCCCGAGGACCGGATCATTTCCGTCTTCCTGTTTCAGCGTGACATCGAACAGGCAATTCCGCACGAGATGCGATTTTCGGAATGGATTGCCAGCTTGCCCAGCCGAATTGCCACCAATCCGCATTACCTAGACAATCACGTGCGACCCGCGGACGAGCTCGTACCTAGGCAAGCTGTCCCTTTCAAATTGGAAAACGGCATGGAGCAGGTGATTGAGTGGCTGGACGGAATCGAAGGCGCGCAACGCGGTGCGCGCAAGATTGGTGAGGTCAATTCCTACGCCGCACGTCTGCAACGTGCCGGGCGAGATCCCGGACAACCTCTGGAAATCACGCCACAGGAACGTGCAGTGATCACCGAGACCTACGCAGCAGACTTCGAGCGTTTCGGCTACGTGCCCCGAACAGACGGCCCAACGAAAACCGCCGCAACTGCCTCGAAAGGAGACCAAGCATGACGCTGCTGGTTTTCGGCCGGACGGGCCAGGTGGCGGGATACCTGGCGGCGCGCGGGGACACTACCTGCCTCGACCGCGGGCAGGCCGACCTTGCCGATCCGGATGCCTGCGCCGCGGCCATTCACGCCCATGCCCCCCGCGCGGTGATCAACGCCGCCGCCTACACCGCCGTGGACCGCGCAGAAGAGGAGGAGGACCTCGCCACCGCCGTGAACGGCGCGGCGCCGGGCGCCATGGCCCGCGCCTGCGCGGGGCTGGGCATTCCGTTCGTCACCATCTCGACCGATTACGTCTTCGACGGGTCGGGCGACGCGCCGTGGCGGCCGGGTGACGCGACCGCGCCGCTCGGGGCCTATGGCCGCTCCAAGCTGGCGGGCGAGCGCGCCGTCGCCGCCGCCGGGGGCGCCCATGCCATCCTGCGCACCTCCTGGGTGTTCGCGCCGGGGGGGCGCAACTTCGTCACCACCATGCTGCGGCTCGGGGCGGAACGCGACCGGCTGACCATCGTGGCCGACCAGGTGGGCGGGCCGACCCCGGCCGACGCCATCGCCGCGGCCTGCGTGACCATCGCCGGGGCGCTCGCCGACGATCCCGCCAAAAGCGGCGTCTACCATTTCGCCGGCACGCCGGACGTCAGCTGGGCGGACTTCGCCCGCGCCATCTTCGGCGCGGCCGGGCTGGGCTGCGCGGTCGCGGACATTCCCACCGCCGACTATCCCACGCCGGCGCGGCGCCCGCTCAATTCACGGCTGGACTGCAACGCCACGCGCGATGCCTTCGGCATCGACAGGCCCGGCTGGAACGCGGCGCTGCCCGCCGTCATCGACCATTACAGGAGCCACGGATCATGAGCGACCGCAAGGGCATCATCCTCGCCGGGGGCAGCGGCACGCGGCTTTACCCGGTCACCATCGGCGTCTCCAAGCAGCTCCTGCCGATCTATGACAAGCCGATGGTCTATTATCCCCTGTCGGTGCTGATGCTGGCGGGCATCCGCGAGATCGCGGTCATCACCACCCCGGAGGACCACGACCAGTTCAGGCGCACGCTCGGCGACGGCAGCCAGTGGGGGCTCACGCTCACCTACATCGTGCAACCCTCGCCCGACGGGCTGGCCCAGGCCTTCATCCTCGCCGAGGATTTCCTCGCCGGGGCGCCCTCGGCGCTCGTGCTGGGCGACAACATCTTCTTCGGCCACGGCCTGCAGGAACTCATGGCCCGCGCCTACACCCACGACGACGGCGCCACCGTCTTCGGCTACCGCGTGGCCGACCCCGAACGCTACGGCGTGGTCGATTTCGACGCCGACGGCAAGGTGCGCCACATCGTCGAGAAACCCGCGGTGCCGCCCTCGAACTATGCCGTCACGGGGCTCTACTTCGTGGACGGCACCGCGCCCGAGCGGGCCCGGCAGGTCGAACCCTCCGCCCGCGGCGAACTCGAGATCACCTCCCTGCTGGAGATGTACCTCGCCGACGGCCAGCTCCACGTGGAAACCATGGGCCGGGGCTACGCATGGCTCGACACCGGCACCCACGGCTCGCTGCTCGACGCCGGCAACTTCGTGCGCACGCTGGAAAAACGCCAGGGAATGCAGGCCGGAAGCCCCGAGGAAATCGCCTACGCCCAGGGCTGGATCGACGCCGACCAACTGCGCGCCCGCGCCGAAACCTTCAAGAAAAACGCATACGGGGAATACCTGAAGTCCCTGCTGCGCTGACCGCCGCCGGTCAGGACGTGGCGTCGTTGCGCGGCGCGTCTTGCGTCGCCCATGCGTTGTCCTCGCGGGGCGCGGGCAGGTCCTCGGTGATCCGGCCGCGGTGAATGGCCACCTTGGCGATGAAGTTGGCCGAGATCGGCGCCGTCACGAAGAGAAACGCCACGATCAGCAGTTCGTGGAGCGAGAATTCGCCGCGCCCGAAGGCGTAGATCGCCGACGCCGCAAGAATGCTGCCGACACCGAGCGTGCTCGCCTTGGTGGGGGCATGCAGGCGTGACATCGGCTTGTCCAGCTTCAACAGGCCGTAAGACCCCACGAGGATGAACACCCCGCCGATCACGATGGCGGCGCAAACGACGATTTCGGTAATCTGGCTCATTCGATCACGTCCCGGCGCAGGATGAAGCGCGCATACGCCACGGTCGAGACGAAGCCCAGCATCGCGATCAGCATCGCCGCCTCGAAATAGATCGGGGTCTTCATCGCGATACCGTACAGGACGATCAGCGCCACGGCGTTGATCGACAACGTGTCGAGCGCGAGGATGCGGTCTCCCATTCCCGGGCCGATCAACAGGCGCCACAGGGCCAGAAGCTGCGAAAGCCCGACGGCGGCGAACCCGAAATAGATGGCATAGTCGATCATTCGAATATCTCCTTCAAACGACGTTCATAGCGCCCCTTGATCTGGTCGCGCACCGCATCGGGATCAGGCGCGTCGAGCGCGTGCACCAGCAGCGTGCGGCCCTCGTTGGACAGGTCGGCCGACACCGTGCCCGGAGTCAGGGTGATCGTGCCCGCAAGCACGACGATCGCCTCTGGCGTGCGGATGTCCAGCGGGATCGCCACCCAGTTGGGCCGCATGTCGGCATTGCGCTTGAACAGCACGATCATCGCGACCTGCACGTTGGCCACGATGATGTCCCAGACGACGACCACGATGTAGCCAAGAGCGTTCGCCGGCCGCGAAAGCCGGGGGCGGTCAGGCCAGTAGGCGGCGGTCAGGATGGGGATCAGGATACCCAGCACGAGCCCGAAGGCGAACGTGCCGGGCGCATAGGAATTGTGAAGCAGCGCCCAGACCACCACCAGCAGCAGCGTCAGCAACGGGTGGGGCAGGATGCGGCGAGCGAGGCGTCGTGTCATGGTCAGTGGTCCTCCCCGGCGTGGTCGCCCGCGTCCCCCGCGGTCTCGGCGTGCCCGCCCGACTTGCCCTTGTAGGTGATCTGGCGGCCGGGTGTCTCGAGAACCGTGGTGACATAGGGGGCCGGCGCAAAGAGCTGCTGCGTCGTGGCGGCCATGTAGCGTTGCACCGGACCGGCGAAAACGGTCACCGCCACCAGAAGCGCCAGCACCCCGCCTATGGCCACGAGCGGCAGCGCCGGCCGGTCGGCGGCGGCCTGGACCGCGCGCGCCTCCTCGTCGGTTGGCACATCATCGGCATGCGCCTTCCAGAATACCGTGCTGCCCGCCCGCGCGAACCCGATCACGGCCACGAGGCTGCCGACCAGCACCACCGCCCATATCCACGCGGCGCGCGGGTCACTCACCGTTGCATCGAGAATAAGCAGCTTGCCGACGAAGCCCGACAGCGGCGGCAGCCCCGCCATGGCGATGGCCGCGGCAAAGAACAGGGCCGCCACCAGCGCGCCGCCCGCTATCGGCGGCGCGGCGGCCAGTGTCACCCCTTGTGCACCACGGCGCTCGCGCACCACGTCGACCAGCAGGAACAACGCGGCAGTCGCCAGAGTGGAGTGCACGGCATAGTACAGCGCGGCTGCGATGCCCTCTGGCGTGAACACCGCCAGCGCCGACATCAGCATTCCCATCGACCCGATCACCGCGAAGGCCACGAGCCGGTCGAGCCTGCGCGCCCCGAGTACCCCGATCGTGCCCACGGCCACGGTGAGCAGCGCCGCGGGCAGCAGCCACGTGTCGAACAGCCCCTGCGTGATCGCGAGGTCGGGCGGGAAGACGAGGGTGTAGAACCGGATGATCGAGTATGCGCCCACCTTTGTCATGATGGCAAACAGCGCCGCCACCGGCGCCGGTGCCTCGGCATAGGAGGCCGGCAGCCAGAAATGCAGCGGCAGGATCGCCGCCTTGACGGCAAAGACCAACAGCAGCAGCACCGCGGCGGCGCGGATACCGGCGGCCTCTTCCGCCGGGATGGCCGCGACGCGCTGCGCGAGGTCGGCCATGTTGAGCGTCCCGGTCTCGGCATAGATCGTGCCGAGGGCGAACAGGAACAGGGTCGAGCCCAGCAGGTTGAAAACAACGTACTGCATCCCCGCCCGGAACCGCGCGGCCCCGCCGGAATGGATCATCAGCCCGTAGGAGGCGATCAGCAGCACCTCGAAGAAGACGAAGAGGTTGAAGGCGTCGCCGGTGAGGAAGGCGCCGGCGATCCCCATCAGCTGGAACTGGAACAGCGCGTGGAAATTCCGTCCCCGCATGTCCCAGCCCGACCCGATGGCGTAGAGCAGAACCATCACCGCCAGCAACGCGGTGAGCACCACGAACAGCATCGAAAGCCGGTCGCCCACCAGCACGATGCCGAAGGGCGCGGCCCAGTTGCCCAGCTGGTAGAGCAGGATCGTGCCGTCCGAGACCTCGCGCAACAACCCAGCGGCGATGGCCAGCACCGCCAGCGCACCGCCGAGCGAGAACACCCGCTGCACCCCCGGATGGAACCGCAGCACCAGCACGATGAAAGCCGCCATCATGGCCGGCAGGATGACGGGCGCGATGATCCAGTGGCTCATATGCGCGCTCCCTCGTCATCGTCTGCCTGCGCCTTGGGCTCGTCGATGTGGTCGTCCTGCGAGCTCAGATAGGCGCCGAGCCCAACGATCACCACGACCGCCGTCATGCCGAAGGAAATCACGATGGCCGTCAGAACCAGCGCCTGAGGCAGCGGATCGGAATAAGCCTCGACCCCGTCGCGCAGCACCGGTGGCTGATGCACCGCCAGCCGCCCCGACGCGAACAGGAAGATGTTGACGGCATAGCTGAGAAAGGCGGTGCCGACGATCACGGGAAACGTGCGCTTTCGCAGCACGAGATACATCCCCGCGGCCGTCAGCACACCCACGGCACTGGCCAGCAACATTTCCATCTCAGCCCTCCTTGCCGGCGGCTGCGCCGCCGTCCTCGTCCGCGCGCGACGGGTCGATGTCCATCGCGTACTCGCTCACCTCCTCGCCGCTGCGCCGCGCCAGCCGCGAGAAACTCTCCAGAGACAGCATCACGGCCCCGACCACGCACAGGAACACGCCCAGGTCGAATCCCATGGCCGTGGCCAGTTCGAACTCCTGGAACGGCGGGATGCGGAAATAGCCAAAGGCGGATGTCAGGAACTCCGCCCCGAAGAACCACGCGCCGATCCCGGTCAGCCCCGCCACCAGCACGCCGGCCCCGATAATGGTATGATACGGGTAGCGCTGCCGCGCGTCGGCCCAGGCGAACCCCGAGGCCATGTACTGCATGACCACGGCGATCGACACGACGAGTCCGGCGATGAACCCGCCCCCCGGTTCGTTGTGCCCGCGCAGGAAGATGTAGACGCCGACCATCAGCACCAGCGGCAGCATCAGGCGCGTGGCCACGACCATCATCATCGGGTGCGCATCGCCGGCCACGTCCTCGAACGGGCGGTTCAGCAGGCGCGCACGCACGGGCCCCGACAACAGCGCCTCGGTCACGGCATAGATGATCAGCGCCGCGATCCCCAGCACGATGATCTCGCCGAATGTATCGAAACCGCGGAAATCGACGAGGATGACGTTCACCACGTTCGTGCCGCCCCCGCCCTTGTAGGAATTTTCCAGGTGATAGGCCGAGATCGGGCCTTGCGCGAAATCGCGGATCAGCAGGCTGTAGATCAGCGCCCCCGCGCCCGTGCCCGCCGCGACGGAGATGACCCCGTCGCGCAGCCGCCGCCCGGGGGTGCTTTCCACCGGGGTCTGGCGGGGCAGGAAATTGAGCGCCAGCAGCAAGAGGATGATCGTCACCACCTCGACCGAAAGCTGCGTCAGCGCGAGATCCGGCGCGCTGAGATACGCAAATCCGATGGAGATAACCAGCCCGACCACCCCCATGAGGATCAGCGCGAGAAACCGGTTCCGGTGATACCAGATCAGGCTGCCGGTGGCGATCACCAGCAAGAGCCACGCCACCACCGCCATCGGCGACACCGGGAGCATCTCGCGCGTGGGCGCCCCGATGGTGCCGGTCATCCATGCATGCCCGACAAGGGCCACCACGGACACGGCGAAGATCGCGGCATACCGGGTGAGAGAGCCGTCATGCAGCCCGCCCGTCACACCCCGCGCAGCCGAAACCATGGCGGCGATCAAGGCGTCGAATATCCTTTTGGCAAAGGGCGGCCCGGCCACGTCCCAGCCCCGCGCGAGCGGGCCGAACACCAGCAGCAGCACGATGCCGCCCGCCACCGCCGTCACCGACATCCACAGCGCCGCGGTGAAGCCGTGCCATATCTTGAGATGGGCATAGGGCATCTCGGCCGCGCCGCCCAGCACCGCGCCGGTGACGGTCCTGACCAGCGGCTCGGCGAGGAAGGGCGCCACGCCGATCGCGACAACGATGATGACAAGAAGCGCCGGCGGCCCCCACATCCCGAAGGGCGGGTCGTGCGGATGGCCGGGATAGTCGTCGCGCTCGGGTCCGAGGAAAACATGCGCGATGTAGCGGAACGAGTAGGCCGCCGAGAAAAGCGCCCCGACGGTGGCCAGCGCCGGCACCAGCAGGGGCAGGCCGAAGAGAACGGTGTGCGTCGTCTCCTCCAGCATCATCTCCTTGGACAGGAACCCGTTGAGGAACGGAATACCGGCCATGGACAGTGACGCCAGCGTGGCGATGACGAAAGTGATCGGCATAAGGCGGCGCAGCCCGCCCAGGCTGGGGATGTCGCGCGTTCCCGCCTCGTGGTCGATGATGCCGGCGGACATGAACAGCGCCGCCTTGAACGTCGCGTGGTTGAGGATGTGGAACACCGCCGCCATCGCGCCATAGGGCGTGCCGGTGCCCAGAAGCATGGTTATGAGCCCCAGATGCGAGACCGTGGAAAACGCAAGCAGACCCTTGAGGTCGTTCTTGAACAGCGCGATCACCGCCGCGATCACCATGGTCACCAGCCCCGCCCCGGTCACGAGCGCGAACCACAGATCGGTGCCCGACAGAACCGGCCAGAGCCGTGCCATCAGGAATATGCCCGCCTTTACCATGGTGGCGGAGTGCAAGTAGGCCGACACCGGGGTCGGCGCGGCCATGGCGTGCGGCAGCCAGAAATGGAAGGGGAACTGCGCAGACTTGGTGAAACAACCCAGCAGGATCAGCAAGAGCGCGGGCGTATAGAGCGGCGAGGCCTGGATCGCGTCGCGGTTTTCCAGGATCACCGTCAGGTCATAGCTGCCCGCCACCTGCCCCAGCAGCAGCATCCCCCCGATCATGGACAGCCCGCCCATGCCGGTCACCACCAGCGCCATACGCGCGCCCTGCCGGCCCTCGGGCAGGTGCTTCCAGTAGCCGATCAGCAGGAAGGACGACAGCGAGGTGAGCTCCCAGAAGATGAGCAGCATCAGGATGTTGTCGCAAAGCACGATCCCCACCATCGCCCCCTGGAACAACAGCAAATAGGTATAGAACTCCCCCATGTTGTCCTCGCGCGAGAGGTAGAAACGCGCGTAGGTGATGATGAGCAGCCCGATGCCGAGGATCAGCGCGGCGAAGAAGAAGCCCAGCCCGTCGATGAAGAAATTGGCGTTGAGCCCCAGCGCCGGCAGCCAGTCGAGGCGGGCGGTGACCACCTCGCCCGCCATGACGGTCGGCAGGTGGGTGAACAGACCGATGAGCGCCAGGAAGCTGACGAAGAAGGTCGTCGACGCACAGGCCCTGCGGCCCGCCTGAATCATGAGTCCGGGAAGCAGAGCCCCCAGAAAGGGCAGGGCAACGATAAGAAATAACGACATATTATCCTGTCCCACGCTTGTCGGGCGACTATAAACGGTGCGTCGCGCGAGAGAAGCCCCGAATCGGAGTTTCCGTCCAGACCGAACTTAAGGCGCCGGACCCCGGGAACCAGACCGGAATACGCCGAACACATCGGCAATCTGCGGATTTTCGGTGGCGGCGCGGCCGCGTCGGCGCCGGCCCTACCAGGTCTGCTCGGGCGCGACCGGCTGGCGCGTCCGGTTCAGCCGGTCCAGCGCCCGCAGGCGGGTTTCACCCGCATCGGCCAGCGCGCGGCAATCGTCCAGCGCCGCGCGCATGCAGCGATCGGCGCACTCGGTCAGCAACCGTGCCGCCAGGCGCGGCTCGCTCGCCTCCAGCAGGATTTCGGCGCTGCGCTGCACGTCGGGCAGCTCCGCGTTGAGCCGTGTCTCCATCGCGCGCCAGTGCGCCCAAACCTCCGGCAGCAGGGTGTCCTGCGCCTGAAACGCCAGATGCATGAGCCGCTTGAACTGGTAGACGGCGCAATCGGTCACCTCCACCCCCTGCGGGACATGGGACACCGTGTCGGGGTTCTCCCGTTCCTTGCGACGGTCGAGGAACCGGGCACTCTCGCCCGTGGTGAGGTATCGGTGCTGGGCGTACGGATCAGGCACCGATGTCTGGCCCAGAAACACCGGCGTCAGCGGCGCTGTCACCGGGCCGATGGCGGCGTGCCACATCATCCGCTGCGCATCGTGCCGGGGATGGACCAGCGGGACCACCTGCCCGTATCCCGCGGTGTCGCCGGTCAGGCGCTCGGTCTGGATCGACCAGAACACATCCTCCAGCGTCACCTTCCCGGGCCGGGCGGCCCGCGCGCGCATCTCGTCCTCGATCCATGCCACGCCATCCCACCGCAGCTTGCCGTCGCCGTAGATGCCGTTCACGTTGAACGGGCCATCGCCACGCGCATACCAGCCCAGCTCCACCGCCGCGTCGATGAAATGCTCCGGAAACAGGAAATCATCGTTCGGCGCGTCCGGGATCTCACCGATATAGCCGGGGCGCGAGGCGCGGATGCTGTCGGGGCCCAGCCGCTCGGCACACCACAGCCCGCGCCCGCCGGCAAACTCGATCACCACCCACGCCTCGTCGGGATCGGCGATCATGTGCGAATTGCCGCCATAGGTCGAATAGCCATGCTCCGCGATCAGTCGTCCGATAAGCTCTACCGCCTCGCGGGCCGTGCGGGCGCGCTCGACCACGATCCGGGCCAGGTCGGAATAGTTCGGCCCGGTCTGATCCTTCGGCGTCATGTCGATCAGCTCCTGCCGCGACGGCGCCCAGATATCACGCACCGCGACACCGTGCTCGTTCAGCCCGCCATTGGTCAGCGGCGCGGGCACGCCAAGATAATAGCTGTAGCTCACCCGCATGTTGCGCAGCGTCTCGGGCGCTTGGGGGATATCCGTGCGCTCGCCGGGCATGTCGGCCCGCGGCGTGACGCCCACGGTTATGGCGCTGCCCGGCTCGTGGCGCCGCGCCGGGTTGATCTCCAGCCAGTGGCTCGACGGCTCGTCACCGTATCCCGCCAGATAGGCAATGCCGTCGGCGGTAAGGTTCCGCCCGATATAGATGCCGTAGCTCATGCGCCCTGTCCTCGTACGCGGTCAGTTGAGGGGGAAGAAACAGGCATGGCTGCGCCCGTCCGCGGCCTCGAAATGCGGCGGCTTCGCGGCCCGGCACTTGTCCTGAACATACGGGCACCTCGTGGCGAAATCGCATCCCTTGGGCCGGTTCAGCAGGCTGGGCACCTCGCCCGAGATCGACACGTGCTTGCGCCGGCGGTCCGGGTCGGGCTGGGGCACGCCCTCCACCAGCGCCTGCGTGTAGGGATGGCAGGGCGCGCGGAAGATATCCTCGGCCCGCCCCTCCTCGACGATGCGGCCCAGATACATGATGGCGATCCGATCGCTGATGTGCCGCACCACCGGCAGGTTATGGGTGATGATCAGGTAGCCCAGCCCGTGCTCGGCCTGCAGGTCCGCCATGAGGTTGAGCACCTCGCCCTGCACCGACACGTCGAGCCCCGCCGTGGGCTCATCCGCGATGATGAGCTTGGGGTTGAGCGCAAGCGCGCGCGCCACGCCCACGCGCCGCGCCTGCCCGCCGGACAACTCGTGCGGGTAGCGCGTGAGGAACGGCTTGGGCAGGCGGACCATGTCGGCCAGCCGTTCGGCCTCGGCATCGAGGTCCACGCCCTTTACCCCGTGGATCTGCAACGGTTCCGTTATGAGCGCGCGCACCGACTTGCGCGGGGAGAGCGAGCCGGCCGGATCCTGGAACATCATCGCCATGTCCCGCCTGAGCGGCTTGAACTGCGCCTCGGGCATGTTGGCGATTTCCGCGTCCTCGAACCGGACGGCCCCGGAGGCGGACCGTTCGAGGTTCAGCACGGCCCGGCCCAGCGTCGTCTTGCCCGAGCCGCTCTCGCCCACGAGGCCCACCGTCTCGCCGGGCCGCACGCGCAGGCTGACATCCAGAACCGCGTCCACTAAGGGATCCGCGATTCCCCGCAGCCGCGCCCTGAGCGCCCCCAGAGTGCGGAACCGGACGTTTAGATCCTCGACCTCCAGCAGCGGCTCGGCGCGCTCCACCCGCGCGGGGGCCGCATCGGGTTCCTTGCCGCGATGCACCGTCAGCACATCCGCCGGCGGCGGCCAGTCGGGGTCGCGCAGCGGCCCCTCCAGCAGGTGGCAGTTGGCATAGCCCCCGTCGCCGCGCGGCACGTTGGGCGGGGCGGCCTCGTGGCATTCCGGCATCGCCCGCTGGCACCGCGGGGCATAGATGCATCCCTTGCGGGGCTTGGTGAGGTCGGGGATTTCGCCGGGAATGACTGGCAGCTTGCGCGACACGTCCGTCACCCGTGCCGGATCGCATTCCAGCAGCGCGCGCGTATAGGGGTGCTGCGCGTTGTGAAAGATCTCGCGCACCGGCCCGGCCTCGACCACCTCGCCGGCATACATCACCACCACGTCGTCGCACAGTTCCGCGATGAGCCCTAGATTGTGGGACACCAGCACGATGGTCGCCTGCGTCTCGCTCTGCAGCTCCTGCAGCAGGTGGATGATCTGAGCTTCCATCGTGACGTCGAGCGCCGTCGTCGGCTCGTCCGCCAGCAACAGGTTGGGCGCCGTCAGAAGCGCCATGGCGATGCCGGCGCGCTGGCGCATCCCCCCCGAGAAATGGTGCGGGTACTGGTCGATGCGGCTCTCGGGATCCGGGATGCCGACCTTTTCCATCATCTCGATCGCCATCCTCCGCTTTTCCACCTTCGACAGGTTGGGCCGGCGGTAGAGGATGTCGAACATCTGCCGGGCATAGCTCAGCACCGGGATCTGGCTGGTCATCGGGTCCTGGAAGACGACCGAGATCTCCTCGCCCCGCACGGCGCGGCGCCCGGCCTCACCCATGCCGAGAAGCTCGCGGTCCTGGAACAGGATCTCGCCGCCCATGACCTCGGCGTTGCCGGAGAGCAGCCCCATGATCGACCACAGAACCGTGCTCTTGCCCGAACCGCTCTCGCCGACGATCCCCACGATCCGGCCCTTTTGGACGGGAAACGTGATATTGCGCAGCGCCTTGACCCGGCCGCGGGCGGTGCGGAAATCGACCGACAGGTTGCGGATGTCGAGCAGGGTTTCTGGGGTGGTGCCCATGTCCTTGGCCATGTCAGCGTCCTTTGCCCATGCGAGGGTCGAAGATGTCGCGCAGGGCCTCGCCCAGGAAGGTGAAACCCAGCGTCGTCAGGATCAGGGGGATGCCCCCGGCGATAACCATCCACGGCGTGTCGCGGATGACGAGGTACCCCTCGTTCAGGATCGTGCCCCAGCTTGCCGTGGGCGGCAGCACGCCCAGGCCCAGAAAGCTCAGCCCCGCCTCGATCGTGACCACGACCGGCACCTCCATCGCGGCAAGGATCATCAGCGGCCCGATCACGTTGGGCATGACATGATGCAGCAGGATGCGCGGCGTGCTCGCCCCCAGCGACCTTTCGGCAAGGATGAAATCGGTGTTCTTCAGGGTCATGGTCGAGGTCCGCGCGACGCGGGCGTATTGCGGGATCGAGGTGATGATGACGATGGTCAGCACGATGCCGATGCTGGGCCCGGTCAGCGCCACCGTCGCCAGCGCCAGCACGATGGTCGGAAAGGCCCGTACCGTGTCGAAGGCCAGCAGCAGCGCGTTGTCCAGCCAGCGCGGCCCGTAGCCCGCGATCATGCCCAGGATCAGCCCGATCACCAGCGACACCGACACCCCGATGGCCGCCACCTTGAGCGCCACGCGCCCACCGTAGAGGATGCGCGAATAGGTGTCGCGGCCCAGCTGGTCGGTGCCGGCGAAATGCTCAAGCGAGGGCGCGGCCAGCCGCGCGGGGATGTCCATCGCATTGGGTTCATGGGTGGCAAACACCGGCGCGAAGATCGCGCTGGCAAAGAACAGGATGACCAGGATCAACCCGGTAAGCCCCTGCCAATTGGTCAGGAACATGCGCAGCTTCTCGCGCCGCTCGCGCGCGGCGGACTCGCGCATCTCCTCGGCCCATACGTGGTCGGACAGGCCGGTGGAGTCGATTTCGGGCGCACCCGTTTCTTGTTCAGAGCGATTCACGGACACGGGGATCAAACCAGGCTATGAGAAGGTCGGAAATGAGCACGACGACGATATAGAGGCCCGTGGCCACCAGCACGCCGCCCTGCACGACGGGAAAGTTCCGCGCCATCACGGAATCGAAGATCAGCTTGCCGATGCCGGGACGGGCAAAGATGATCTCGGCAAAGACGGTGGATGAGATCAGCCCCCCGAACCCCATGCCGATCAGCGTGATCGTCGGCAGGATCGCCACGCGCAGCGCGTAGCCGTAGACGATCTTGCGCGGGCGCAGCCCGAAGGCCCGGGCCGAGCGGATATAGGGTTCGCCCATCACTTCCAGCATCGAGGCCCGCACCATCCGGGCAAGGTAGCCCACCCAGCTCAGCCCGATCGCAAAGGCCGGCAGGATCAGGTGCGAGATCTGGTCGCCCAGTTGCCCCGGCTCGCCCGCCCCGATCGCCGGTAGCCAGCGCAGGGACACCGCGAATATCAGCAGCGCCCAGATCGAGACGAGGAAGGACGGCACCGCGATGGTGCCCACCGACAGCACGCCAGTGACCCGGTCCAGCCAGCTGTTGGGCCGCACCGCGGCGAAGCAGCCCAGCGGCAACCCCAGAGCCACCGCCCAGCCCATCCCCGCGCAGACAAGCGACAAGGTAAAGCCGATGCGCTCGCCGATGATGGCGGTCACAGGGCGGTCGGAAAAGACGTCAACGCCAAGATCGCCGGTCACAGCGTTACCGACATAGATCAGGAACTGCATCCAGACCGGCTCGTCCAGATGCATCTTCTCGGCGTAACGCTCGATGGCCTCCGGCGTCGCGCGCGGCCCCAGCGCGATGGTCGCCGGGTCGCCGGGAATCAGGTGCAGAAGCGAGAACAGGACGAGCACCACGAGCCCGATCACGGCCGCGGACAGACCAAGCCGCTTGACAAGGTAGAACAGCATTGCGCGCTCCGCTTGCAGGAATCAGGCCCCGCGCCGTCACCGGCGCGGGGCCATCACTCCGTCACGCCTTGGAAAAGCGGCGATAGTTCAACTCGCCCGACGGGGCGGCGTTGACGTTGACGTCGGTGGTATGCACGAACGCCTCGGGTTCATGGTTGATCCAGACATAAGCGCCCGTTTCTTCCATGATCTCCTGCATCCGCACATAGATGTCATGGCGCTTCTGCGGGTCGGTTTCCTTGATCCCTTCCGCGTAGAGCCGGTCGTATTCCGGGTCGGTCCAACGTTCCCAGTTCCACACGCCGACCTGGTCGGAAACGAACCACTGTGTCGCCTCGTAGGGGTCGGGCGTGGTGCCGTAGCGCATCAGCCAAAGCTCCAGGTCCTGCCACGTGTCACCCTTGGATTCCTGCCCCATTTCCCAGAACGGGCCGGAATCCAGTGGCAGAACCTTCACCGTGATACCGATGGCGCCCAGGTTGGCCTGGATGATCTGCGCGGCCAGCATCCGCTCCTGCACGTTCAGCGTCCGCAGGGTCAGGTTCAGTCCCGACACGCCGGCCTCTGCCAGCAGGTCGCGCGCCTTCTGCGGGTTGTACTCGTAGTACTTGGTATTGTCGCGGTTGCCGATCAGGCCGGGGCAGATGATGCCGTTCGACTTGGCCGTGGTGCCCGAATACGCCCCCTGCAGGATCGAGTCCACGTCAACCGCGTGCTGGATCGCGCGCCGCACGGTCTTGTCCTGCAGTTTCGGGTTGTCGGTGTTCATGCCCAGCCACATGTACTGCAGCTCGCCGGCGACGGTGATGCCAGCGCCCTCGGGCATGTCCTCGGTATACCGCGCCAGCGTGTCGGCGCCCACCTCGGTGCAGTCGATCTCGCCGGCCTCGAATGCCAGCTCGGCCGCCTTGACCTCGGTTATGATGTTGGCCTCCACCCGCTCGAAACCTGGTGCGGGGCCGCTCCAGTTGGGGTCGAGATCGAACACCACGCGCTGCCCCGGCGTCGCGGAATAGGTGTAGGGCCCGCAAGTCGCCGGGAACTTGGTGGTGAACTTCTCGCCCACGTCCTTCATCGCCTTTTCGCTCAGGATCGCCCCCGGCCCGTGGCAGAGCGTGACCATGATGAACGGTGCAAAGGGCTGGTTCAGCACGATTGTGCCCGACCTGTCACCGGTGACCTCGACATGGTCCAGCGCCTCGAAATAGCCGGCCCAGTCGGTATTCTTCATCCGCTCGTAGGAATATTTCACGTCCGACGCCGTGACCGGACCGTACCCGTCGGACCATTCCAGCCCCTCGGCCAGCTCGAAGTCGATATGCGTGGAATCGCGCTGTTGAAGCTGAGTCGTATCAAACGCGTCGAGGCCAAAAATAAACAACAGCCGCAAGCAATAGGATCACAGCAAGGTAAACCACTTCGAAAAACAATTTGTCGGAGTTTTGGACGAGTCCATTTTCGAGAAGGATTCGAAATATCAACGGCGAAAGCTGTGAGGTTCCAATTATTGCAATGAAAAACAATAATGCTCCGACGACTCTGTTGTTATAGTGGCGCAAGTCTTCGTAGCTATCTAAAAGTAGTGTTCGAGCGCGATCTATATTTCTGCGCAAATTTTCACAGAACGCATCTCCCCCCCAAGCTATCCAAACCGGGGTATATATTGCTCTTTCAAGCTCCGTATCTACAATGGATTCTCCAGTCCCTTCATTGGACAAAATTTGAAAAAAAGTAATTGATTTTCTAAGGTTTCGGATTTCAACTCCAAGCTCCTTTTGCGATCTCTTCTGTTTAAAGAAATTTGTCGCGTATCTAGAAATTGCTGAAGAAGCGACTTTTACTGATGAAAAGAATACGATAAGGACCTTCCAATGAGACAAAACTAAATCACGCGAAGCAACGCTAGAAACAGCCGCAATTTGCCCATTGTTTCCGCCAGCTACTGCCAATATATTTGCAGAGCCGTAAGAGGCTAAACGGCAATCTTTTAAACCCGTCGAGCGACTTATTATTTCTTCCTTATCATCGCTGGCCAAGTTTTCGTAAACTTCCCCAGATATTTCAATGCTTAACGAAAACGACGATCCTGCGACAATATCATTTGACAGAAAACTTAACCAAGGATTATTTCCCTCAGAACCCTCGCTCACAAGCCATTGCTCTGCTTCTGCTAGGATTCTATGAAGCCTCTGGCATCGTTCAATCTTTGGTCCACTAAGGATTTTGTCTCTCAGTTCGCGCACTGAATCTCGAGCATTGATCAAATTCTCTACTGATCCTTTGAAGCCAAATTTCCAAACCAAGAGTCCCACCCCGTGACCCCAAGCTTCAATCCAAAAATTTGAAAATTCCGCTGCAAGATAGTTTGCAGCTAGTTCCTCCAGCATGATTGATTCAGTTGCAAACGGAAAATCATGCGGTCGTAACACAAGAACTCTGGGGAATATTTCTCTAACGTTGGCTGGCGCATATATCCCACCGTCAAAGAGATAGTCATCCTTGCATTCAACCAATTCAGCGCTGAAGCATTGTTCTTGAACTTCCCTATTTGTATTACGCCCAGTTTTAGACAAGTCAAAAGCCAAGTGCCTTGAATAGATCGGAACAATTAAGTGAGCCGTGCATTCTGTATTCTTATCTTTTTGTACCATATTGAATCCAGTTTCCAGCAATGAAAACGGGGGCTTAGCCTACCGATAAACTTCCCACTAGGAGGCATGGTATTGGTGGGGCGGTTAAACGTCAAACTCGGATGTTGCTGCGCATCCTTCCTTTTTGTTTTTGCACGCCGACCAGTCCTCGCAGATCGACCCGTGCTTCCAGAACGCGTCGCGCCGCTGATGCTCCAGCCAGTTCTTCAGCCACAGTCCGCTGCCGCGCAGCCGCTCGCGCCACATCTCGCGCCACGCGTCGCCAACGTTCACCGGATCGGGCGGCAGGCTGTTGCGCCCGAACATGATCGAGGCCCAGCCCAGTTGCTCGCCCAGCATGCAGCCGCCCATGTAGTGGATATCGTCGGCATAACGGTCATCGGTGGAGCACAGCGTGACGATGGCCTTGAGCGCGGGCGGGCGCTTGGCGGCAACCTGCAGACCGTTGAAACCGCCCCATGAAATCCCGATCATGCCGACATTGCCATCGCACCAGTCCTGCGCGGCGATCCAGGCAATGGCATCGTAGCCGTCCTGCAGCTCCTGCTCGGTGTACTCGTCCACCATCAGGCCCTCGGAATCCCCCGCGCCCCGCAGGTCGAGCCGCACCACGGCATAGCCGCGCGCCGCGAGATAAGGCTGCATCGAGGCGTCGCGCTCCACTGTCATGTCGTTCTTGCGGTAGGGCAGGTATTCAAGGATCGCCGGCACCGGCTGGTCCGCGGCTGTCACAGGCCGCCAGATCCGCGCGGCCAGACGGCAGCCATCGGGCATGGGAACCTCGACATGAGACAGGCATTCGGTTTCCTGCGGGTAATGGTTCTTCATCGCACTCGCTCTTCCCGTTGGATTTCGCGGCGGGCGAACAGGCCCGCGGTGCCCCGACACTCGACGAAACACGCCCCAATTCCAATTTCGCGCGCATTCGCTACTTGACACCTGCATAGCGTCAGTGTGCGATAGTTTCCATGTCCAGTGACTTCAGCGCCAATCTCAACCTGCTTTGCAGCTACCAACGCTCCATCGCGGAGGTCTGCCGACGCCTCGGCGTGAACCGCCAGCAGTTCAACAAGTATCTCAGCAGCCAGTCGCGCCCATCGCGCCGCAACATGCGCCGTATATGCGACTATTTCGGCGTCACCGAATCAGAGATCCTGATGGAGCACGGCCAGTTCGAGCAGATGATCGCGCTGCGCCGCCGCCCGGTCGAACGCACGGAGCTTGAGCGCCCCCTGCACCATCTCGAGACGATATGGCGGAATTCCCAACAGATGCAGAAATACGTCGGCTTCTATTTCCGCTATTTCTTTTCTTTCGGAAACAAGGGGATGGTCATCCGGTCGCTGGCATCGATCCACCGCGACGACGACCGCTACTACTGGAAGAACATCGAGATCCTGCGCGACCCGCGGACAGGCCATGTCAGCAGCCTGAACAAGTACGAGGGTGCCGTATTCTTTCTCGCGGACCGCATCTACATCATGGAATACGAGACGCTGGAGGTGAACTCGATCACGCAGGTGACGCTTTATCCCAGCTACCAGCACCGGCTGGACCGGCTCTTTGGCATCCAGACCGGCGGCCCCACGCGGCGCGGGCGCAAACCGGGCGCCTCGCGCGTGGCGCTGGAATATCTCGGGCGCGACATCGACGTGCGGCAGGCGCTGCGCCAGACCGGCCTGTACGAGCCGTCGGGCGGCGATATCCGGGAAGATATCGTCGGCGCGATCACCAATACCATCCAGCCCGGCGATTTCGTTCTGGAAATCGACGAGCCCTGAGCCGTCGGGGCGCGCACAGCGGGCCACCCGTTTTTTGCGAATGATTTGCATTATCCTTGACTTTTGCGACTGCCTCGCAATATGACCTGAGGAACGCCCTGCAACGGAGCCTGTAAACGATGCCAGCAAAACGCGCCGTCCTGACAATGCTTGCCGCGCTCGTCATGATCCTGCCCGCTGGCATGGCAGCCGCGCAGGACAAGCTCAGCGTGGTTGCCACCACCGGCATGATCGCTGACGCCACGCGCGAGGTCGGCGGCGAATTGGTCGAGGTCGAGGCGCTCATGGGGCCCGGCGTCGACCCCCATTCCTACCGCCAGATCCGCACCGACATCGTTGCGATGAACAAGGCCGACCTCGTGCTCTGGCACGGGCTCTACCTCGAGGCACAGCTGGAGGAATTCCTGCTGCAACTGTCAGAGGACCGCGCCGTCGTCGCCGTGGCCGAGGACCTGCCCCGCAATCTGCTGATCGCGCATGACGACTACGACGACAAGCTCGACCCCCATGTGTGGATGAACCCCAACCTGTGGTCGCGCGTGGTGCTCAACGTCCGCGATGCCCTCATCGCCGCGCGCCCGGACGCCACAGCCATCTTGCGAGCCAACGCCGATGCGCATCTCGCGGAATTGCAGGAACTCGCGCGCTACACCTCCGACGTCCTCTCCACCGTCCCGCCCGAGGATCGCGTGCTGCTGACGTCGCACGACGCGTTCAACTATTTCGGCTCTGCCTACGGGTTCGAGGTGATCGGCATCCAGGGCATCTCCACCGAGAGCGAGGCGGGCCTGAGGCGCATCTCCGAACTGGTCGATCTGCTGGTGACACGCGGTATCGGCGCGGTGTTCGTGGAAACTTCCGTCTCCGACCGCAACATCCGCGCGCTGATAGAAGGCGCGGCGGCAGAGGGCCACCAAGTGACGATCGGTGGCGAGCTCTACTCCGACGCCATGGGCGTGCCCGGCACCTACGAAGGCACATATGTCGGCATGATCGACCACAATGCGACGGTGATCGCCCGCGCACTGGGCGGCGATGCGCCCCGGGGCGGGATGGCCGGCATGCTCAACTGAAAGGGCGCCCACGCGATGACGGACAGCACTCTCAGCCTCGCGGCGGAAAACGGGCAGGCCACCTCGGCCACCCCGCCGGACCCGTCCACGCCGCTGGCCATTCGCGGCCTGACGGTCTCCTACGGCGACAAGCCGGCGGTTTTCTCGGTCGATGCGGACTTTCCCGCGCGCTCCATGACCGCGATCATCGGGCCCAACGGGGCGGGCAAGTCCACGCTGCTCAAGGCCGCGCTGGGCGTGATCCCCCGCGTCTCGGGCGATGTGCGCGTCTACGGCCAGCCTGTTGAAAGGGCCCGGAGCCGCATCGCCTACGTGCCACAGCGCGCCAGCGTCGACTGGGATTTCCCCACCACGGTGATGGACGTCGTGCTGATGGGGCTCTATCGCCGGGTGGGTCTGCTGGGGCGCATCACCGGCCGCCACCGCATGACGGCCGGCGAGTGCCTTGAAAGGGTGGGCATGGCCGGCTTCGCAGACCGCCAGATCGGCCAGCTTTCGGGCGGGCAGCAGCAGCGCGTGTTCCTCGCCCGGGCGCTGGCGCAGGAGGCGGATCTCTACCTCCTCGACGAACCCTTCGCCGGTGTCGACGCCGCCACCGAGCGGGCCATCATCGACGTGCTAAAGACGCTGCGGGCGCAGGCGAAATCGGTGGTCTGTGTGCACCACGACCTCGCCACGGTGCGCAGCTATTTCGACCATGTCTTCCTGATCAACGTGCGCCGCGTGGCCGAGGGCCCCGTCGACCAGGCCTTTACGTCCGAGGCATTGCAGGCCACCTATGGCGGGCGGCTGGCCACCGGACATGTCGAAGAGCTCGCGGCGGGGGCCTGATGGACATCCTGCTTGATGCGCTGCTGCTCGACGCGGGGTACAACGCCGCGCTGGTGGCCGTGGGCGCGGCCCTGCTGGGATTTGCCGCGGGCGCGTCGGGCACCTTTGTCTTCCTGCGCAAGCGCGCGCTCGTCTCGGACGCGGTGGCCCACGCCACCCTGCCCGGCGTCGGGCTGGCCTTCATCGTCATGGTCTGGCTGGGCGGCGACGGGCGCAACCTGCCGGGGCTGCTCGCGGGTTCGGCGGCGACCGCGTGGATTGGTCTGTTGATGGTGGAATGGATGACGCGGCGCACCCGCCTGTCCGAGGACGCCGCCATCGGCGCCGTGCTGGGCACCTTTTTCGGCCTCGGCATCGTGCTGCTCACGGTGATCCAGACCATGAGCGCAGGCCGACAGGCGGGGCTGGAGGATTTCCTGCTCGGCGCCACGGCGGGCATGCTGTATCAGGACGCGGTGGTCATTGCCGCGGGCGGCGGGCTGGCAGTGCTGGCGACTTGGGTGCTGCGCCGGCCGATGACGCTGGTCGCGTTCGATCCCGGCTATGCCGCGGCCGTGGGCTATGACGTGCGCCGGATCGACCTCGCCATCATGGGTCTGGTGATGGCCGTCACCGTGATCGGGCTGAAACTGGTCGGGCTCATCATGATCGTTGCAATGCTCATCATACCGCCCGTCACCGCGCGGTTCTGGACCGAGCGTAGCGGTCGCATGATCTGGATGGCCGGCCTTGCCGGCGCCGCGGCGGGGTATGGCGGCGCGGCGGTCTCGGCCTCGGCGCCGGCCCTGCCGACAGGGCCGATCATCGTGCTCGCGGCGTCCGCCCTCTTCTTCGTGTCGCTATTCTGCGCGCCCGTCCGCGGCGTCGCGGCGGCCATGCTGCGCCACCGGCGTTTCCAGCGGCGCGTGCACCGGCGGCAGGGGCTGCTGGCGCTGGCGCGGGGCGAGACGATCCATGACCCGCTGACTCTTCGCGTGCTGGGGCGCGAGGGGCTGATCCGGCAGGACGGCGTGGCGACCGAAAAAGGCCGCGCCACCGCCGCCAAGGTGGCCCGCGACGAACGCCGCTGGGACGTGGCGCGCGAGGTTCATCAGGACACTGGCCTGACCGGGCGTTATGACGGGCTGACCCCGATCGAGGAGGTTTTCACCGCCGACCAGATCGCAGAGTTCGACCGCCATATCGGCGGGCCGTCGCCGCTGGCAGGGGGCACATGAAATGCTGGCGCCCGAATTCGTCCAGTTCAGCCTGACGCCGATCCTGATCGGCTCTCTTGCGGCCATAGCCTGCGCACTGCCGGGCAATTTCCTCGTGCTGCGCAAGCAGGCGCTCATCGGCGACGCGATCAGCCACGTGGTGCTGCCCGGCATCGTCCTGGCCTTCCTCGTCACGGGCATGATCGCGGCCATTCCGATGCTGCTCGGCGCGGCTGCGGCGGCCATCGCCGCGGTGATTTTGATCGAGGCGATCAAGCGGCTTGGTCGGATCGAGCCGGGCGCGGCGATGGGGGTGACCTTCACCTTCCTTTTCGCCGTCGGCGTCCTGATCCTGGAGCAGACCGACACCTCCAGCGTGCATATCGACGTGCAGCACGCCCTGATGGGCAACCTCGAAAGCCTGATCTGGTTCAAGGCCGAGGGATGGCATTCCCTTGTGGACCCCGCGGCGCTCGCCGCCCTGCCGGACGAACTCAAACGCCTCGCGGTGGTCACGGCGCTGGTGGCGGCGATGACATGGCTGTTCTGGCGCCCGTTGGCGATCGCCACCTTCGACGAGGACTTCGCCCGGGGGCTCGGCCTGCCGGTGGGGCTCATCGGTTTCGGACTCGTGGTGGTGGCGGCGGTGGCAGCCGTGGCCGCCTTCGACGCGGTCGGCTCCATCATCGTGATCGCCATGTTCATCTGCCCGCCCGCCGCTGCCCGCCTGATGACCGACCGGCTGGGTGTTCAGGTGGCGTGGTCGGTGGCCTTCGCCACGCTGTCGGCGGTGCTGGGCTACGTGCTTGCAGGCTACGGCCCATTGTGGCTGGGGGGCCGCGACGCGGTCAGCGCGGCGGGCATGACGGCGACGGTCTCCGGCGCGATCCTGTGGCTGGCCTGCCTTGTGGGGCCGCGCCGTGCCCGCGTCGGCGCCGCGCCGGCCCCCTCGGAATGAAGCGCGGGAAAAGGATCGCTTGACTTGCGGCGGCGGATGGCGCAGGTAAGCACCAACGCTGCGCAGCCGCGTGAGCATGCCGCGCCCGCCGATAGGGCGCACAGCGTACGAAATCCCCGGTTCCCAATCACGCGAGGGCCCTGACGCGACGACCGGACGGCGCGGGATGCGCCCGTGTGTCCAGAGGTCCGTCGCCCCCTCATGTGCCGTGCACCGCACGGCCCGAAAGGACATGACATGTTCGACTTCGAAATGCTCGGCCTCGCGCCGGCGCTCAACGCCGCGCTCAAGCGCAGCGGTTTCACCGATCCCACCCCCATCCAGAACCAGGCGATCCCGCCGGCGATGGACGGGCACGACATCCTCGGCCTCGCCCAGACCGGCACCGGCAAGACGCTGGCCTTCGGCCTGCCGCTCGTCGACCACCTGCTGGCCGCGCCGGGCAAGCCCGCGCCCAAAACCGCCAAGGCGCTGATCCTCGCCCCCACCCGCGAGCTGGTGAACCAGATCGCCAACAGCCTGCGCACGCTGACCCAAGACACTCGCGTGCGCGTGGCCACCGTCGTCGGCGGCCAATCCATCAATCGCCAGATCGGCGTGCTGTCGCGGGGCACCGACATCCTCGTTGCCACGCCGGGGCGGCTGATCGACCTGATGGACCGCGGCGCCGTGGATCTCGGCCAGGTCCGGCACCTCGTTCTGGACGAGGCCGACCAGATGCTCGACATGGGCTTCATCCACGCCCTGCGCCGTATCGCGCCCAAGCTGGGCACGCCACGCCAGACGATGCTGTTCTCTGCCACCATGCCCAAGCAGATGGAAGAGCTCAGCCGCGCCTACCTGACGGACCCGCGCCGCGTGCAGGTCGCCCCGCCGGGCAAGGCGGCCGACAAGATCACCCAGTCGATCCATTTCCTCGAGAAGCCGGCGAAACAGGGCAAGCTGCGCGAGATCCTGTCGCAGGACCCGGGCGCCCTGACGCTGGTCTTCGCGCGCACCAAGCACGGCGCAGAGAAGCTGATGAAAGGGCTTGTGGCCGATGGCTTCAACGCCGCGTCGATCCACGGCAACAAGAGCCAGGGCCAGCGCGACCGCGCGATCGCGGCCTTCCGCGAGGGCCGCGTGACGGTCCTGGTGGCCACGGATGTCGCCGCGCGCGGTATCGACATCCCGGGCGTTTCCTACGTGATCAACTATGAACTGCCGGACACGCCGGACAACTACGTTCACCGCATCGGCCGCACCGCGCGCGCCGGGCGCGAGGGCGAAGCGATATCGTTTTGCGCGGCAGAGGAAGCGGACGTGCTGCGCGACGTGCAGCGCGTGCTCAGGATGGACATCCCCGTGGCCAGCGGCACGAGCCCGCTCGCCGGGATGGTCGCGAACCTGCTTGATGCCAGCTAGCCGCGCAATAAGCGCTTCGCCGAACGGTTGCGCAGGGTCGAGGAGTAGCGC
>NZ_JBISDG010000040.1:0-33260 GCF_044472985.1 Roseovarius salis
GCCTCCGCCGCGCCGGCGCAGGCCCCGCGCCAGCCGGTCGCCGCCGAGGACGCGGCGCGCGAGGAACGGGTCAAGATGACCCGCCTGCGCCAAACCATCGCCAAGCGGCTCAAGGATGCGCAGAACACCGCCGCGATGCTGACCACCTATAACGAGGTGGACATGACCGAGGTCATGGAACTGCGCAACGCCCACAAGGACGAGTTCCAGAAGAAGCACGGCGTCAAGCTCGGCTTCATGTCCTTCTTCACCAAGGCCTGCTGCCACGCGCTGAAAGAGGTTCCCGAGGTCAACGCCGAGATCGACGGGACCGATATCGTCTACAAGAACTTCGTGCACATGGGCATCGCCACCGGCACGCCCACCGGCCTTGTCGTGCCGGTGATCCGCGACGCCGACGCCATGAGCTTCGCCGCCATCGAAAAAGCGATTGCCGAAAAAGGTGCCCGCGCCCGCGACGGCAAGCTCTCCATGTCCGAGATGCAGGGCGGGACCTTCACCATCTCCAACGGCGGGGTCTACGGCTCTCTGATGTCCTCGCCCATCCTCAACCCGCCGCAATCGGGCATCCTCGGCATGCACAAGATCCAGCAGCGCCCCATGGTCGTGAACGGCGAGATCAAGGCGCGACCGATGATGTACCTTGCACTGAGCTACGACCACCGCATCGTCGACGGCAAGGGCGCCGTGACCTTCCTCGTCCGCGTCAAGGACGCGCTGGAGGACCCGCGGCGGCTGTTGATGGATTTGTAAGACAAAGATGAGTTTCACCCGCCCTACGCCTGTTGGCTTAGGGTGGGTGCCAACCCACCGTCCATCCACGCCCCCTATCCACACCACCCCTCTCGGACAGCCCCATGACCACCCAGCTTCTCCTCCGCTACGACAGCTTCGACCGCGCCACCTACGACGCCCACGCCGAGGACCGCGCCAGTGCCGGGCTCACCCAGCTCCAGCTCTGGCGCGAGGAGACGGGCGCGCACTGGGCTCTGTTCGATGTCAACGATGCCGATCGCGCCCGCGCATGGGTGAAAAAGGAAACAGGTCTCGGCCACGGCCCCGCCGAACACCACCTGCTGGAAACGGCATGAGCCCGGAGCTTACTGCCCTCACCCTCGCCGCGCTGCTTCAGGTGGTGCAGTACGCGCTCATGGCCATCCCCGCCAACATGGAACTCGGCGTGCGCAAGACGATGTCGCCGCGCGACGCCGACCGGCTGGACAAGCCCCTGATGGATCAGCTCAGCCGCGGCACCGCCCGGCTTTACCGTGCGCTCAACAACCATTTCGAGGGTCTGATCCTGTTCACCATCGCCTGCGTGGTGGTCACGCTGTCGGGGAAATCCACGCCGTTCACCGCCGCGCTGGCCTTTACCTATCTCGGCGCGCGCGTGCTCTACGTGCCCGCCTATTACTACGGCTGGGTGCCGTGGCGTTCGCTGCTGTTCGCGGTGGGGTTCCTTGCCACCGTGCTGATGCTGCTGGTGGCGCTGTTCTGATGCGCGGTCAGTTTATCCAGACTGGCCATCCCGGCCATCGCACCGGCAGAATACCGACGTTATACTGACGCGACACCGACGCCGAAAATCGAACGAGGAGACCAAAATGGCAAGTTACGACGTGATCGTCATCGGCTCGGGCCCCGGCGGCTACGTGGCCGCCATACGCTGCGCCCAGCTGGGGCTGAAGACCGCCTGCGTCGAGGGGCGCGACACGTTGGGCGGCACCTGCCTCAACGTCGGCTGCATCCCGTCCAAGGCGCTGCTTCACGCCACGCACCAGCTTCACGAGGCCGAGGAGAACTTCGCCAAGATGGGGCTCAAGGGCAAGGCGCCGTCGGTCGACTGGAAACAGATGCTGGCCTACAAGGAAGACACCATAGGCCAGAACACCAAGGGCATCGAGTTCCTGTTCAAGAAGAACAAGATAGACTGGCTCAAAGGCTGGGGCACCATCCCCGCGGCGGGCAAGGTGCAGGTCGGTAACGAGGTGCACGAGGCCAAGAACATCATCGTCGCCACCGGCTCGGAGGCGTCCAGCGTCCCCGGCGCCGACGTGGAAATCGACGAAAAGACCGTCGTTACCTCCACCGGCGCGCTGGAGCTGTCGAAAATCCCCAAGAAGATGGTGCTGATCGGCGGCGGCGTGATCGGGCTGGAGATGGGCAGCGTCTATTCCCGCCTCGGAACCGAGGTGACGGTGGTCGAGTTCCTCGACCACATCACGCCCGGCATGGATGGCGAGGTGCAGAAGAATTTCCAGAAAATCCTCAAGAAACAGGGGCTCAATTTCGTCATGGGCGCGGCGGTGACATCCGTTGAGACGCTCAAGACCAAGGCCAAGGTCAACTATACCCTGCGCAAGGACGACAGCGCGCATCAGCTTGATGCTGACGTGGTTCTTGTCGCGACCGGGCGCAAACCGTTCACCGACGGGCTGGGACTCGACAAGCTGGGTGTCGAGATGACCAAGGGCGGCCAGATCAAGACGGACAAGCACTGGCAGACCAGCGTCAAGGGCATCTACGCCATCGGCGACGTGATCGAGGGGCCGATGCTCGCCCACAAGGCCGAGGACGAGGGCATGGCCGCCGCCGAGGTGATCGCCGGCAAGGCAGGGCACGTCAATTACGGCGTGATCCCGTCGGTCATCTATACCCACCCCGAGGTCGCCGCCGTCGGCCAGACGGAGGAAGAACTCAAGGACGCCGGGCGCGCCTACAAGGTGGGCAAGTTCGCCTTCATGGGCAACGGCCGCGCCAAGGCCAATTTCGCCGCCGACGGGTTCGTGAAGATCCTCGCCGACAAGGAAACCGACCGCATCCTCGGGGCCCACATCATCGGCCCCATGGCCGGCGACCTGATCCACGAGATATGCGTGGCGATGGAGTTCGGCGCCGCCGCCGAGGACGTCGCGCTGACCTGCCATGCCCACCCGACCTATTCCGAGGCCGTGCGCGAGGCGGCGCTTGCCTGCGGCGACGGGCCGATCCACAGCTGACGGAGCGGCGCTCAGCCCGGCAGGTAGGTCTTGATGAGCTCGCTCCGATGCCGGTAGATGCTTTCGGCATCGAAGCGTTCGCCGTCGGCATGGGCGGCCCGGATCAGCCCGGCCAGCCTGTCGCGTGCGCTGTCCAGACAGGCCACGTGCCCCGCCAGAGTAGTAGTGGCGCCGACGGGCACCAGGTGCCCGCCACCGTTCGGTCCGATCAGGTCGCGGGCATAGGCGCCATCATATCCGACGATCGGGCAGCCCGAGAACAGCGCCTCGATCAGGTTGCGCGGCGACTCTGGCGTCCGGTGGCAGAAAAGGAAGACATGCGCCTCGCGCAACGCTTCCAGCACCTCCTGCCGGTCAGAGAGGAAGCCGGGCAGCGCCACGCTGTCAGCCAGCCCGGCCTGCGCCACCCGCGCCTGCATCGCGGGCCGCTCGGCCCCGTCGCCCAGCCACGCGGCGGAAAACGCGACCCCCTTCTCGCGCAGCGCCTCCAGCACGGCCAGCCAGTCCATCGGCCCCTTCATGGGCTCCGCCCGCCCGGCATAGACGATCCTCAGCGGCCCATCCGCCGCATCGGCGATCTTGTCTTCCAGGGCCCGGTGCGGGATGTGATCCGCGCGGTCCACGAGAATGCCGTGCACAACGTGAGGCTCGCGGCTGAAGGGCGCGTAGGTGTCGAACGTCTCGCGACCGTGAAACAGCCCGAGGGTCGCGCGCCGGATCACCGCCCGTTCCAGCATGGCCATGGGCCGGTATGTCAACCTGTCGCGCAACCTGTGCCGCAACCGCCCCTCGGAGGCCGCCAACCGCGTGACCTCGGATTCGACGCGGTCGGTCCAGACGGCAAAGGGCCGCCCCATCCGGTGCGCCATGAGGCAGGAGACCGCGCCCCAGTCCCCGAAAAGCCCGCCGATGGCGAAGGAGAGGTACGCGTGCTGCTCGATGAGAGCGCGGATATCCCGCCGCGCCCGGGGCAACGCGCGCAAGAACCTGTCGGGGCGATAGGCCATGGGGAGCGGATGCAGCGTGAGCCTGTCGGCGACATCGTCGAGCACGCTCACCGGAGACCACCCCGCCGGCGGCGGGGCTTCGTTCAACGGCATCATCGCCGTCATCCGGCCGAAATTGTCGAGCCAGCGGTGCAGGCCTATGGCGGCCTGGTCCTCGACGAACAGACGGCCCTCGTGCCGGTAGAGGGGAACTGGCGCATAGATCAGCAATGCACCGTCCTTTCCCTTTGTCGCGTCGAATATCATCGGATCCCGCGTCACATTCCCTCGGCTCGCTCCCTGCCGGTCACGTATCCCGTCTTTTCGGCGAATTTACGGCGGATCCGTGCCCTTCAGGACGTATCTGGGCCGCTGTCGCGCCCCGGCGACGGCGCGACGCGCTGACGCGCGTATCAATCCGCGCGGTCGCTCACGGCCCGGCCCTCGCGCATCAACCGCTCCGAGGCGTCCTCCACCTCTTCTTCGAGCCTTGCCATGAATGCCTTTTTCTCCATGCCCGACTCTATCCGCGGCAGGAACTCCACAACCGCGAGACCGGGTTTGCGCAGGATGCCGCGGCGCGGCCAGAACAGCCCCACATTGGTCGCGGCGGGCACACAGTCCTGCCCCAACTCGTCGTAGAGAACACCGGTTCCGATCTTGTAGGGCGCCTTGACGCCGGGGGAAATGCGGGTGCCCTGCGGGTAGATGATAAGCTGGCCGGGCGCCTGCCGTCCCCTCGCCACGTCGCGCACCATCTGCTTGATCGCGGCACTTCGGCGGCCCCGGTCCACCGGCACGCAGCCGATCCGCAGCGCGTATTGCCCAAGCACCGGGGCCCACATCAGCTCGCGCTTCATTATGAACTTGGCGGCGGGAACACTGTTGAAGATCAGGATGATGTCTAGGAAGGACTGGTGCTTGGCCGCGATAACGACCTCGTCGCGGGGCGGTGTGCCGCGCACCTCGGTGCGGATGCCGACCATCCAGCCGGCCGTCCACCGCACCCACCGGCACCACGCGTGACAGGCGAACAAAGCCCCCCGCCGGCTGAAGGCCGCCCAAGGGAAGAATGCAAGCCCCATCACGGCCATCATCCCGTAGGTGCTGACCAGAAAGAGCAGCGAGCGTGCCCATTGCACCGCCCCGCTCATGGCATGTTCCGCAGCGTCTTGCGGGCGGCGATCCGCGTGGCGCCGAACGCCACGAGCGCGGCCAGAAACGGTATGACGACCGGCCACAGCCAATGCCATCCCTGGAAGCCCAGGCCGGTCAGGAAGCCGCCCTCGGGCTGGGCTTCGGGCAGGAAGGCCACGGCGAGGCCGCCAAGGGCCGTGCCGATGGCCGCGCCGGTCAGGGCCCGCAAGGTGAAACGACGCTCGAAGGCCCGCGAAATGTACGCGTCGCGCGCTCCCACCAGCCGCAGCACCCCGATGACCTGCGCGTTGGCGGCCAGCGCGGCATTGGCAGCAAGGGTGATCATCGCCGCCGTCGTTGCCCCGATCAGCAGGATCGAGGCCCAGCCGAGCATCCGCAACCGGCCCGCCGCCCTGACCAACGGCCGGCGCCATCGCGTATGATCGTCCAGAACGGCCCCCGGCGCCTCGGCGGCCAAACGCAGGCGAAGGCCCTCGGCGTCGTAACCCTCCGCCCTCTCGACCACCTGGATCAGCCGCGGGATGGGCAAGGTGTCCACCGGCAGGTCGGGCCCGAACCACGGCTCAAGCAGCGCCTGCTGCTCTTGGTCGGTCAGGGCCCGGGCCGAGGCGACCCCCTTGGTCGTCTCAAGCACCCTGAGCGCCGCCTCCGTCTGCGCGGCCATCTCGCCCTCCGGCGCCGAGATGCGCACGGTCGAACTGCGCGCCAGTTCCGCCCCCCACCTGTCGGCCAGTCGGCCGGCCGCCAGCGACAGCGCCAGCGCAAACACGGCGAGAAACGCCATCGCCCCCGCGCTGAAAAGCGTGAGCGACGCGGTGAAGCCGGTGGGCGGCACGACGCGGTCGGCCTGCGAATCGCCCGCCACGAAGCCGATGAATCCGCCGGGCGAGGCCATCACAGATCCGCCCCCGCCAGCTGAAGCCGCCTGTTGGAGATGCGCAGCACCCGCGCCTGTACATGGGTCTTGGCCGCGCGGATGAGCGCAAGGTCATGCGTGGCAATCATGATCGTCTTGCCCATCCGGTTGAGCTCGATGAGCAGGCGCAGCAGGCGCTGCGACATGTCCCAGTCGATATTGCCTGTGGGTTCGTCGGCAAGCACGACGTCGGGCGACATGATGACCGCCCGCGCCAGTGCCGCGCGCTGGCGCTCGCCGCCCGACAACTCGGGCGGCAATGCCCCGGCCCGCGCGGTCAGCCCCACCCAGCTGGTCAATTCCTTGAGGTTGGCAGACTCCGCCAGCAGGTCGCGCCCGGCCACCATCAGCGGCAGCGCGATGTTTTCCGAGACGGGCAAATGATCGAGGAACTGGCAATCCTGGTGCACCACACCGATACGGCGGCGGGCCAGAGCGATCTCGTCGCGGTCCATTCCACGCAAATCCTCGTCGAACAGGCGCACGTGCCCGGCCGTGGGCATCAATGCCCCGTAACAGAGTTTCAGAAGGGTCGTCTTGCCCGAACCGGACGGGCCGGTGAGGAAATGGAAGGACCCCGGCTGGAGCTTGAGCGCGATCTCGCTCAGCAACTCGCCCCCACCGTAATTGTAGGCCACATTGTCCAGCTCGATCAAAACCGACCTCTTCGCCAACTCGGTCTTTCATGCCTCAGTGCCGGAGTCAGTGCAACGATAACCGCCCTGATTCGCTTTGCTCTTTCGCGATGCACCCGTTACACCTAGACTTGGCCGAAACGCATCCAGGCGACGGTCGGGGGCCGGGCACACAGGCGACGGGTGACAAGATGAGGATCGTTTGCCCGAATTGCGGGGCGCAGTACGAAATCCCTGACGAGGTGATCCCGGAAACCGGGCGGGACGTTCAGTGTTCGAATTGCGGAGAGACGTGGTTCCAACCGCATCCCTCCCACCCGGCGGAACCGTCCGCCGCGCCCGAGGACGAGGCCGCATTGACCGAACAGGCCGACTGGACCGAACCGGACGACTCCATGGCCGACGAGGCCGGCACGCCCCCCCCGGAGCGACGGCAGAGACTTGCCCCCGAGGTGGCCAATGTGCTGCGCGAGGAGGCGGAGCGTGAATCCAAGGCCCGCGCCGCCGAAAGCGGCAGCGCGCTGGAGACGCAGCCCGACCTCGGACTGACCGAAGGCGACGACAAGACGAGATCGCGGCAGGCGCGGGAAAGGATGGACCGCCTGCGCGGGGCCGCGTCCACGGACGATGAGATGGCTTCGCGCGAGGACGCGCAGGGCATAGACCCCGTCTCGCGCCGGAACCTGCTGCCGGATATCGAGGAGGTCGACCCGGCGCTGTCCCGTGCCCGGCAAGAGGAAGACGACGACATGTCGGCCCGGGATGGCAGCCGGGCCGCCACACCTGCGCCGGCCCGCCCCGGCGGGTTCCGCACCGGGTTCAGGCTGGCAGTTCTACTGGCCATTCTCGCGACGGCCGCATACCTGCTGGCGCCACGGATTGCCGATGCGGTCCCCGCGCTGGAAGAGCCGCTGGCACGCTACGTCGAGGCCGTGAATTCGTGGCGCGCGGAACTGAACGGGCTTGTGGCCGACGTCGCCGCCCGTTTCGGCCCGCCCGGCGGCGGGTAACACGCCCGCACCGCTATCGCCACAACGCGACCAACACAGCCACCCCGGGAGTTCCGCGATGACCGACCATCCGATGACGCCTGTTTTCATGGCATTCTTCGCCGCGATCCTGTGGGGTATCTGGTGGGCGCCGATCCTCTTTCTGGAAACGCTCGGGCTTGGCGGGGCATGGGGCAGCGTCGCGATGAGCGCGGGGGCGGCCCTGATCGTCGGGGTGTGGATGCTCGCGACGCGCGCGCGGCTGGCCATTTCCCCGCGGGGGCTGGCCGGCGCGATCCTCGTGGGAACCGCGGTCACAACGTATTCCGCGGCGCTGATCATGGCCGACGTGGTGCGTGTGATCCTGTTGTTCTACCTCGCCCCCGCATGGGGAAAGCTGCTTGAATGGGCATTCATGGGGCAACGCTGGCACTGGGACTCGACCTTTGCCCTGGCGGCCTCGCTCAGCGGTGCTTACCTCGTGCTCGGCGGGGATGTTGCAACGATTGCCCTGGGCACGGGTGACGTGCTGGCCGTGCTTTCCGGCATGGCATGGGCGGCCGGCGCGGCGCTCGTCTTCACGGGGCCACGGCAGAGCCCCGCAACCCTGACGCTGGCGACAGCCGCCGCCGCCACGGCCCTGGGGCTTGCCTTCATCATCCTTGATCCCGTCGGCGTGTTCCGAGGACAGGTATCGGCGCCCGGAATGGCCGCGGGGGTGGCGATCGGCACGGTGTACGTCATGCCGATCATGTTTCTCACGCTATGGAGCGCGCAGCGTTTGTCTCCGGCGGTCATCAGCTTCCTGCTTACGGCCGAGATCCTGTCCGGCGTGATCTCGGGCGCGCTCTTTCTCGAAGAACCTTTCGGCATGATGCAGGCGGCGGGGGCCGGGCTGATCCTGCTTGCGGCAGTCTCGCAGGTTCTGCCCGCCATCCTGAAAACGAAAACGCCAGTCTGACCGCGGGCAGCCGCTCAGAAACGCTCCAGCAACCTTTCGAGATACTCCAGTTCGACATCGGGGCGGTCGCCCTCGCCCGAACGGCGCCGCAGCTCGTCCAGCAACTCGCGCGCGCGGCGATACACATCCTCGCCTTGCAGCATGTCGTCGCGCGTGCCGACCTCTCCGCCGCGTCCCGTGCGCCGGCCCAACGGATCGGATTGCTGCGCGCCGGGCTGGCCGCGCGCCTGCCCCTGTCCGCCCTGCGTGCGATTGTTCTCGGCGAGCGCCTCGCCAAGGTTGCGCATGCCATCCCGCAGCGCCTCCATCGCCTCGGCCTGGCGGTCGATCGCCTCGGCCAGATCGTCACCGCGCAGCGCCTCTTCCGCGCCGCGCATCGCGCGGTCGGCCCGTTCCAGCGCCTCGCGCGCGGCGTCGCCCGCTTCGCTACCGGCGCCGGGCAGGTTGCCGCGCTGGCGCTCCAACTCGCGCCTCAGCGCCTCTTGCCGGTCGGCGATAGAGCCCTGTCCCTGTGCCGTCTGGCCGTCGCCAGGCCGTTCGCCGGGCTGCGCGCCCTGCCCCTGTCCCCGGTTCTGTCCCTGCTGGTGGCTTTGCCCGCGCCCCTGTGCGCCATCGCGGCCCTCGTTCTGCCGGGACTGGCCCGAACCGGCATCAGGATTGAACTGCTCCTGCAGGTCGCGAAAAGCCTCGTCTGACAACCCCTGCTGGCCGCGCAGCGTTTCCGCCAGCCCCTCCATTGCCTGCTGTCCGGGATTCTGGCCTTGCTGACCCTGCTGGCCCTCCGTGACCCTCAGGTTTTCCATCATCTGCTGAAATTCCTGCAGCGCCTGCTCTGCCTCGGCGTAGCGCCCCTGCTCCATGAGTTCCTGAATGCGGTCCATCATCTCCTGCAGGTCCTGGCTGTTCAGGCGCTGCATGTTTTCCGAAAGCTGCCGGTCACCACCCTGTTGTTCGGCATCGCGGCGCGCCTGCTGCGACTTCTGGCGCAGGTAGTCCTGCGTGGCGTCGCGCAATTCCTGCATCAGGCGCGCGATCTCTTCCTCGCTGGCGCCGTTGCGCATCGCCTCGCTCAACCGTTCCCGCGCCTCGCGCATGCGCTCCAGGGCGTCTCCGATATCACCGTCTTCAAGCAGGATGGCCAGATCCCACATGGCCTGTGCGATCTCAGCCTGCGCCTCGTCTGTCAGGCCGTCATGCCGCGTCAGGGTTTCCAGCCGCCGCAGGATCACCCGCATGCGCAGATACGCGGCTTCCGACCGGAAAAGCCCCGGCTCGGGCCGGTGAGAAACGGCGCGCAGAACCTGCGCGACGCGCGGGGCATTCGCCTTTGCCCACAACAGGTCTCGGCGCTGCTCCACGACCGAGGCGGCCAGCGGATCGAAGAAGCGACGTGCAGGCAAGTCCATGACCTCGGGCGCGCTTCGCCCCTTGTTGCGCGCCGCGTCCTCGACCGTCAGTTCCAGCGTCACGGGAAGATGTGCCCACGGGTGCTTGGACAGGTTCTCGACCAATGTCTCGGTGAATTGCGCCCGGTCGCCGGTGATCGGCATCGGCATGTCGAGCACGATCGGCTCCCGCGGGTCCGGCGCGGCCGCCAGCCCGTGGCGGCGCTCCACCCGGTCGAGATCCAGCCGGAAGGTCGCCGTGCCCTTGACCACGCCGTAATCGTCCGACGCGCGGAAAGGCTGGCTCATCTGCCCGTCAAATGTCGTTTCGGCCCCGTCCTCGAGCAATGTCACCTCGGGGGGCCGGTCATCGACCGCCACGATGGACCAGGCCCGGCCGCCCTGCCCCTCGATTTCCAGCCGGCCGTCCGAGATCACGTCGAACCCTTGTTCGGGATCGGTCGCGGCACTGTCGCCGGGCCGCCCCGACACCGTCTCCGAAACGCCAAGCGCGCCAACCTCGCCGTAAAGGCGCACCGTCACGCGGCTGCCCTCGGGCACGCGGATCTCGCCCGTCTGGTCGTTGAGGTAGAGGCTCGGCAGGTCCGTGTAGGCTGGCGGCTCGATCCACCCCTCCCACGCCGGTCCGGTGGCGAGGTCCGGCCCGCCCGCCGGCCCCATCTGCGTGACCGATGCCACGCGCGTCACCGTTCCGAAAAGAAACGCCACCAGCAAGCATGTCAGGGCAACGTAGCGCAGGCCGAAGGGATCGCGCCTGGCGAGCCTCAGGTCCGGCTCGACCGCCCGGGCCGCGGCGGCGCGCTCGGCCATGCGGTCGAGGTGCGCCTGCCACAACAGCCGGGATGCGGGATCGGCCCCGCCGATGGCCTGTTCGTCCGACAGCGCCGACAAGGGGCGGCCGGGCAGCGCGGCATCCATGCGTGCCAGCGCGTCCTGCCGCCGCGGCCACCGCAGGTCCAGCACGCCCTTCAGGCCGAACAGCAGCGCGCCCGCCCCGGCAAGGATACCCGCGCCCCACACCCATTCGATGGCGACCATCTCGTGCAGGCCGAGGATGAGGGCCGCCGCGCAGGCGGCCAGAAGCGTCCAAAGCGGCCAGAACGCGCGCGCCAGCCGTTCCGCCAAGAGCCCCGCCCATGTCAACGCCAACGGCAGGCGAAGCCGCTCGAGAACAGGTGGTAGAGGGGGTCTTGTCGACATGCTCCCGTCCGGATCAGGGCCGCGACGCGCCCTTGCGCATCACATCCATTCAGGGATGGTATCGCGATTCAGGATTTCGTCAAAGGTCGGGCGCCGCCTGATGACCGCGAATTGATCGTCCTGCACCAGAACCTCGGGCGTGAGCGGCCGGGTATTGTACTCGCTGGACATGACCGCGCCATAGGCGCCCGCGCTGCGGAACGCCACCAGCGCCCCTTCCGCGACGGGTGGCATCATGCGCCCCCTTGCAAACGTATCGCCAGTCTCGCAAACGGGCCCCACGATGTCGTAAGGCGCCGGTTCCGCCCCGGCCGAGGGCTCCTCCACCGTCACGATATCGTGATGGGCCTCGTACATCGCCGGGCGCACGAGGTCGTTCATCGCGGCGTCGAGGATCAGGAAATCCCGGCCCTCTCCGGCCTTGTGGTAGATGACACTGGAGACGAGTATGCCGGCGTTGCCCACCACCAGCCTACCCGGCTCGATCTCGATCTCGCAGCCAAGATGCCCCACCGTGTCGCGGATCACCGCGCCGTAATCGGTGGGCAGCGGCGGGGCCTCGTTGCTGCGCGTGTAGGGAATGCCCAGCCCGCCGCCCAGATCGAGCCGCCGGATATCGTGGCCATCGGCGCGCAGCGCCCCGGTCAAGTCGGCAACTTTACCATAGGCCAGCCGAAAGGGCTCAAGATCGGTCAGCTGGCTGCCGATATGCACGTCGATTCCGACGATCTCGAGCCCCGGCAACCTGGCAGCCTGCGCATAGACTTCCCGCGCGCGGGAGATGGGAATGCCGAACTTGTTCTCTGCCTTGCCGGTGGCGATCTTGGCGTGGGTTCTGGCGTCGACGTCGGGGTTGACCCGCACCGTGATCGGGGCCGTGGCCCCCAGCGATGCGGCGACCTCGCTCAGCGCGCGCATCTCCGGCTCGCTCTCCACGTTGAACTGGCGGATGCCGCCCTCCAGCGCTTGCCGCATCTCCCCGCGTGTCTTGCCCACGCCCGAAAACACGATCCGTTCTCCGGGCACACCGGCCGCCCGCGCCCGGGCATACTCCCCGCCCGAAACCACGTCCATGCCTGCGCCGAGGTCGGCCAGCGTGCGCAGGATGGCAAGGTTGCTGGCCGCCTTCACCGCGTAGCACACGAGATGGTCCAGACCGTGCAACGCCTCGTCGAACAGGCGGAAATGCCGGGTCAGCGTGGCGGTCGAATAGCAGTAGAACGGCGTGCCGACAGCCTTGGCGATCTCGGGCACGGGCACGTCCTCGGCATGGAGAATCCCGTCGCGGTAAAGAAAGTGATCCATCTCGCCGTCCTCGTGACCGCCGGCAGGGCTCGCGCCGGTTCGGGCTTTCTTCTTGGTTCAAATACCCCTGCAGGAACGGTTCAGCCGCCGCCGCGCCTCAGGAACAGATAGAGCGGCAGGCCACAGCTGACCCCGATGAGAAAGGTTGCCGGCACCGCGAGCAGACCGGCCCAATGCCGCCGTGCCGCGCTCTCGGCCACCACCCACACTGTCAACGCCACCGCCGCGATGGTCAGGTCCCAGACCAGCCCGCTGGTGGCGGCATTGGCGTGCCATGCGTCCACCATGCCGCCGATGTCCAGACCGTTCGCGCGAAACCACGCGACGAACCAGCTCATCGGGTGCACCGCGCCCCAGACCGCCAGCGCAAGGAAAATCCACCTCACGCCCCGCCCCCCAAGCCGACGCTGAACGCCCCGGCCGTCAAGCCAAGGCCCGCCGAGCCAGTCACCCCGTGAGAGCCGATCCCGACATTGGCGTTCATCGAGGGCCGGACAGGCTCTCCATCGGCACCGCAGCCGGCCAGCGCCGCAAGCGCCGCGAGGGCATAGAGACGTTTCATCACAGAACCTCCTTCCAGCGGGCGATCTGTTCGCGCACCCTGTCGGGCGCGGTGCCGCCATAGCTCGTGCGGGATGCCACCGAATTGTGCACGCCCAACACGTTGAAGATATCCTCCGTGATCTCGGAGTCCACATCCTGCATGTCCGCGAGGCTCAGCTCGGGCAGGTCACAGCCGCGCTCCTCGGCCATCGCCACGAGGCGCCCCGTGACGTGGTGTGCCTCCCGGAACGGCCGGTCGAGCACCCGCACGAGCCAGTCTGCAAGGTCCGTGGCCGTCGAGAACCCCGCCCCCGCCGCCGACTCCAGCGCGGCGCGATCGGGCGCCATGTCGCGCACCATGCCCTCCATCGCCGCGAGGCTGAGCATGAGGTTGTCGGCTGCGTCGAAGACCTGTTCCTTGTCCTCCTGCATGTCCTTCGAATAGGCCAGCGCCAGCCCCTTCATCACCGTCATCAGCGCCACGTTGGCGCCGAATATGCGGCCCAGCTTGGCCCGGATCAGCTCTGCCGCATCGGGGTTGCGCTTTTGCGGCATGATCGACGAGCCGGTCGAGAACCGGTCCGAAAGCGCGACGAAACGGAACTGCGCCGACGACCAGATCACCAGCTCCTCGGCAAAGCGGCTCAGATGCATGGCGCAGATCGAGGCGGCGCCCAGGAACTCGAGTGCGAAATCGCGGTCACTGACGGCGTCCAGCGAATTCGCACAAGGCCGGTCGAAGCCCAACTCCCGCGCCGTCATGTCGCGGTCGATCGGAAAGGAGGTGCCGGCCAGCGCCGCCGCCCCGAGGGGGCACTCGTTCATGCGTGCCCGCGCGTCGCGCATGCGCCCGAGATCGCGCCCGAACATCTCGACATAGGCCATCATGTGATGGCCCCATGTCACCGGCTGGGCCACCTGCAGGTGGGTGAAGCCCGGCATCACCCAGTCAGCCCCGGCCTCGGCCTGCGCGAGGCAGGCGCGCATCAGCGCCTCCAGCCCGCCCGCCGCCGCGTCCAGCTGGTCACGCACCCAGAGGCGGAAATCGGTCGCCACCTGGTCATTGCGGCTGCGGCCCGTGTGCAACCGCCCGGCGGGGGCCCCGATCACTTCCTTCAGCCGCGCCTCGACGTTCATGTGGATGTCCTCGAGCGCCGGGGAAAAGTCGAACTCGCCCGCCTCGATCTCTGACAAGACCGTGAGCAGCCCTTCCCTCATCGCCTCGGCATCCCTATTACTTACGATGCCCGTGGCCGCCAGCATCGCGGCATGGGCCCGCGATCCGGCAATGTCTTGCGCCGCCAGACGCTTGTCGAACCCGATCGAGGCATTTATTGCCTCCATGATCGCATCGGGTCCGGCGGCGAAACGGCCGCCCCACATCCGGTTCGAGGTCGTGTCGGTCATGATAGCCCTTCCGGGAGGATGAATGCGCCTGAAACTCTCCACAGTGCTTTATATGGCCCTCGGCGCCGGTGCAATCGCGGCGCTGGCTTTCATCGTGCTGCCGTCGAACGAGGGGGCGCCGTCAACCCTCGACACCTCGGGGATCGAGGCATTGCGCGAGGGCGATATGCAGAAACTGGTGGTGCACGGAACGCCCAAGCCCGTCTCCTCCAGCCCGTTCGAAACCGATGGCGGGGGCAGCGGCACGCTGGCCGATTACCGCGGCAAGATCACGGTAGTGAATTTCTGGGCCACGTGGTGCGCGCCCTGCCGCGAGGAAATGCCAATGCTGTCGGAACTTCAGACCGAACTGGGCGGCAAGGATTTCGAAGTGGTGACAATCGCCACGGGCCGCAACCCGCCGCCGGCGATGAAGACGTTCTTCGACGAGATCGGCGTCGACAACCTGCCGCTCCACCGCGACCCCAAGCAGCAGATCGCGCGTGAAATGGGCGTTCTCGGTTTGCCCATCACGGTCATTCTGGACAGGTCGGGCCTGGAAATCGCACGCTTGCAGGGCGATGCGCACTGGAACTCAGACAGCGCCAAGGCGATCCTGACCACTCTCATCGCCGGCGGCGCAAAGGGCTGATCCCCGCGCCGCGCGCGGGGATCGGCTCCGTTTACCGATTGCCCGAAAGCGCCTGACCGGCTAAGCCCCGGTCATGTTCGATAATGCCGATGACATTCACCCGCTCTTCGAGGGGGCCCCGCGGACCACGGAGTTCCGCAAGCTGCGCAAACGCATCCTGCGCCAGACACGCGAGGCGTTGGAGCAGTTCGGCATGGCCGAAGCGGGTGCGAAATGGCTTGTCTGCCTGTCGGGCGGGAAAGACAGTTACACGCTGCTGGCCGTCCTGCACGAACTGAAATGGCGCGGCCTTCTGCCGGTCGAGCTTCTGGCCTGCAACCTCGACCAGGGCCAGCCCGGTTTCCCGTCCACCGTTCTGCCGGAGTTCCTCGAACGGATGGGCGTGCCCCACCGGATCGAGTATCAGGACACCTATTCCGTCGTCACCGACAAGGTGCCGCAGGGACGGACCTATTGCGCGCTGTGCTCGCGGCTGCGGCGCGGCCATCTTTATCGCATCGCGCGGGAAGAGGGGTGTTCGGCGGTCGTGCTGGGCCACCACCGCGACGACATCCTCGAGACATTCTTCATGAACCTTTTTCACGGCGGGCGGCTGGCCACCATGCCGCCCAAGCTGGTGAACGAGGAAGGCGATCTCTTCGTCTACCGCCCGCTCGCCTTCGTGGCCGAGGCGGATTGCGACCGGTTCGCCCGCGCGATGAACTACCCGATCATCCCCTGCGATCTCTGCGGCTCGCAGGACGGGCTGCAACGCCAGCAGGTCAAGCAGATCCTCGACGGCTGGGAGGCCAACAGCCCCGGCCGGCGACAGGTCATGTTCCGCGCGCTGATGAACGCGCGGCCCTCGCACCTGCTCGACCCGGCGCTGTTCGATTTCGCCGGTCTGGAACGTACGGCGCCCCGCACCGAGGCATCTGCCGACACGCCCCCGGAGCTGCGTTAACAGGATATTGAGCGGCGCTTCCTAACATGCTCCCTCTTGCAAAAACGGGGGACCATGCCGCGCCGCATCCGGACATGGATTTTCGACCTGGGCGAACGGCTCTCGCGTCTGGTCACGGGGCCGTCGGCCCTGTCGCTCCTTCCGGCAATGCTGTTGACAGCATTCCTGGCCGGGGGCGGGGCGTGGCTGTTCGTCGCCGCCGTCGCGGGGCCCGGCATGCTGGCCGCTGTCACCCTTCTGCACAGCGGGGCGATCCGGTCGGCGATCGTGCCCGTGGCAATGCGGGGGCGAGGTGATCGCGGGTCACTGGAGGCTGCGCTCGACAATGCACTCGTCGCGGCCCGGCGCAGCGGTGGCAGGACCGCCTGCATCATGCTGGAACTCGGCAATTACGCGGCCCTGCTCGACCGACATGGCGGCGGCTCCTTGCAGCCGGTGATTGACAGCGTGGCGCGGCGGCTACGCGCCAACCTGCGACGGGATGACAGTGTGTTCTACCTTGGCGGAGGACGATTCGGCATCGCGGTCGCCGCCGTCAACGCCCCCCGGTCCGTGCGGGAGATGGCAACACGCATCGCGGGTGTCGCGGCGGCCTCGGTTCCGGCGCCGGGGGGCGGTGCCGGGATGTCGGTGAGACATGGCATCGCCGTATCCAGCCCGAACCGGCGGGAAACCGGCCCCCAGCTGGCCATGCGGGCCAGCGCCGACATTGCCGACGTCACGGATGAAGGCCCATCACGGCGGCGCTGCCCGACGATCGGGCAGGGCCGGCCACTGCCGGATTCTCCTTGACCTTTGGGCCATCACTCTGTTGAACGCCACCAGACTTCTGATCAGGACAGGTGGCCGCCGGACATGGACGACCAGAACAAGAACCTCATTCTCGCGACAGCGCTGAGTTTCCTTGTGATCATGTTGTGGTTCGTGCTGTTCCCGCCGCCGGAGCCGCCGCAGGAGAGCCGGGGAACGACCGCAACCGAAACCGGCCAGCAGACGACCGCCCCCGGCACGGACGCTGGCGATATCGCGACCACCCCGACCGCATCCGACACGACCGATGGCGCGGGAACGTCCGCCGCGACGGCGGAGGCCGAACCGGACAAGGCCCCCCGCATCGCCATCGACACCCCCAAGCTCGAAGGGTCCTTGTCGCTCAAGGGCGGGCGTGTCGACCAGCTGTCCCTGAAGGGATACCGCGAAGAACTGTCGCCCGACAGCGACATCGTCACGCTGCTGTCCCCGGTGGGCAGCGATGCACCCTATTACGCCTTGTTCGGCTGGGCGCCGGGTGACGGGCTGACGCCCGACGAGGTTCCCGGCGCGAACACGCTCTGGCAGGTGGAGGGCAATGACAAGCTGACACCCGACACGCCCGTCACGCTGGTGTGGCAGAACGATACAGGTCTCACTTTCCGCCGGGATATCAGCATCGACGAAAAGCTGATGTTCACGATCACGCAGACGGTCGAGAACACCGGCGACGCGACGCGTACGCTGGCGCCCTACGGCATCCTGGCGCGGCACGGCATGCCGGAGAACCTCAAGAACTTCTTCATTCTCCACGAGGGCGCCATCCGCATGGTGGACGGCGAGCTGACCGAGACGGATTACGACGATTTCGAGCCGGCCACCGACTACGAGACCATCGGCGTCGCCGAGAACGCGTGGACCGGTTTCACCGATCACTACTGGATGACCGCGCTGATACCGGGTGCGGGGGAGGGCGTGAAGCTGTCCACCTTCCAGGATACGCGGCGCAACATCTACCAGACCACGGCCAAGCACGCGACGGTCTCGCTCGGGGCGGGCGAGACGGCGACCGCGTCTACCCGGATGTTCGCGGGCGCAAAGGAATGGGAAACGATCCGCAACTACCAGAACGAGGAAGGCGTCGCGCGGTTCCTCGACTCGATTGACTGGGGCTGGTTCTTTTTCCTGACCAAGCCCATTTTCGCCGTGCTGCACTGGATCAACGTGAGCCTCGGCGACTTGGGGATCGCGGGGTCAATGGGCTGGGCCATCATCGGCCTGACGCTTCTGATCAAGGCGCTACTTCTGCCGCTTGCCTTCAAGTCCTACGTCTCGATGGCCAAGATGAAGGAACTCCAGCCGCAGATGGAGGAGATCAAGCAGCGCGCCGGGGACGACCGCCAGAAGCTCCAACAGGAAATGATGGCGCTCTACAAGAAGGAAAAGGTGAACCCGGCCTCGGGCTGTCTGCCGATCCTCCTGCAAATCCCGATATTCTTCTCGCTCTACAAGGTGATATTCGTCACGCTGGAGCTGCGCCACGCGCCCTGGATCGGCTGGATCAGGGACCTCTCGGCGCCCGACCCGTCCTCGATATACAACCTGTTCGGCCTGCTGCCATGGGCCGCGCCGGAGCCCGGCTCGCTGCTTGCGCTCATCTTCATCGGCATCATGCCGATCCTGCTGGGCGTGTCGATGTGGCTGCAGCAGAAGCTGAACCCGGCGCCGACCGACCCGACCCAGCAGATGATATTCGCCTGGATGCCTTGGGTGTTCATGTTCATGCTGGGCAGTTTCGCCAGCGGCCTCGTGCTCTACTGGATCACCAACAACGTCATCACATTCCTCCAGCAGTACCTGATCATGCGAAGCCAAGGCTACAAGCCCGACGTTTTCGGCAACATCAAGTCCAGCTTCAAGAAGAAATCCGGGGCGGAGGACAGTTGATGGGCCTCGTTGCCGCCCTCTGGCGCTACCCCGTCAAAAGCCACGGGCGCGAAAAGCTGGAGCGGGTGACGCTGACCGAGGGGCAGACATTCCCCTGGGACCGCAGATGGGCGGTGGCGCACGAACGCTCTGGCGCCGACGGGTCGCAGTGGGTGCGCTGCGGAAATTTCTCCATTGGCACCACGGTGCCCCGGCTGGCCGGCATCGATGCGCGGCTGGACGAGGCGACCGGCATCGTTCACCTCTCGCATCCGGACCTGCCCGACCTGTCGGTGAACCCGGACACCGAGGGCGCGCGTCTCGTGGAGTGGGCCGACGCCCTGGTGCCCCGGAACAGGCCACGGCCTGCGCGCGTGATACGGGGCGCGCAGCGCGGTTTCACCGACAGCGACTATCCCTCGATCTCCATCATGAACGCGGCGTCTCACAGGGCGGTCGAAGGTCGTCTCGGCCGGTCGCTCGAACGCGAACGCTGGCGCGGCAATATCTGGCTCGACGGATTCGACCCGTGGGAAGAATTCGACTGGCTGGATCACACGCTCGCCATCGGGGGCGCCGAGTTGACCGTTCGGGAACGGATCCTGCGCTGCACGCATACGGCGGCCTCTCCTCGGACCGGTCAACGCGACACGGATACCCTCGGCCTCCTTCAGGACAACTGGGACCATCAGGATTTCGGGGTCTATGCCGAGGTCACGAAAACCGGTGACGTCGCCGTGGGCGACCCGGTGAACGTCGCCTGATGTCGCTGTCCTTCCCGATCGCGCCGGAACCTGACGATGCGGCGTCAGAAACGGGCCGCAAGCTCTTTGCCGGCCCGGTGGATTTCGTCAAGGGCGTCGTGGCGATGTCCGGCCTGCCGACGGCCGACCGCCCCGAGGTGTGCTTTGCCGGCCGTTCCAATGTCGGGAAATCCACCCTGATCAATGCCCTGACCGGGCGCAAGGCGCTGGCGCGGGCGTCGAACACGCCGGGCCGAACGCAGGAAATCAACTATTTCGCCCTTGGCGACAGTCATTACCTCGTCGATCTCCCGGGCTATGGCTATGCCAACGCCCCGCTGGCCAAGGTAGAGGCATGGCAGGCATTACTGAAACAGTACCTCTCGGGGCGGGCAACGCTGCGGCGTGCCTTTGTCCTGATCGACGCGCGGCACGGCATCAAGCCAGTGGACGAGGAGATCATGGCCCTGCTCGATGCTGCCGCGGTGACCTTTCAGTGTGTCCTGACCAAGGCGGACAAGGTCAAGGACGCCGAGCGCAACCGCGTGCTGGCACAAGTGCGCGGCAGGTTGTCCGGGCACCCGGCGGCGTTTCCCGAACTGATCGTCACGTCCAGCGAAAAAGGCGCGGGAATCGCAACACTGCGCGCCACCATTGCCGGGCTGTCGTGAGCGGCGCTAGACGTGCTGTGCGCCGTTGATCTCGATCTCGGTGCCCGAGATGTAGCCGGCTGCGCCCGAACAGAGAAAGAAAATGGTGTCGGCCACCTCTGCCGGCTCGCCCATGCGGCGCAGCGGGATGGCCTCGGCCAGTTCCTCGGTGCCCGGCGACAGGATGTCGGTGCGGATCTCGCCGGGCGCGATCGCGTTGACGCGCACGCCCATCGGACCGAAATCATGCGCCATCTCGCGCGTCAGCGCGGCCAGGGCCGCCTTGGAGGTCGCGTAGGCAGCCCCGGCAAAGGGGTGCACCCGGCTGCCGGCGATGGAGGTTACATTGACGACCGCGCCCTGCGCGCGCGCAAGTTCGTCCTTGAGGCTGCGCGCCAGCACCACCGGTGCGAAGAAATTGACGTGGAACACGTGGCCCCATGTCCGCAGGTCGGTGTTGAGGGTATCGAGCCGCCCGCCATCCTCGGCCTTGGGAGAGATGCCGGCGTTGTTCACGAGGGCATCGAGCCGCCCGTCCAGACGCTCGCGGATCACCTCTACCTTGGCGATCACGTCGTTTGGGTCTGACAGGTCGATCTGCACGTGGTTCTCTTCGCCGCCGCCCCATGGGCATTCCTTGGGAAAGGGATGGCGGGAACAGGTGATGACGCGCCAGCCCGCATCGTTGAAACGGCGCACGGTGGCGTGCCCGATGCCCCTGCTGGCCCCGGTCAATAACAAGGTCGGCGTGCCGGCCATGGCGGCTCTCCCTCTGATTGGCTGCCCCGGACCCTAGTGCATACCGGCCACGCCGCAACGGGACTTGGCAGGACCCGGCGCAAATTGTAACACGAACGTCGAATTCGCGCCCGGGACAGGTAATGAAGGCAAGCAAGATGAACCGCGACTGGATCGCCACCGCAAGAACCCTCAGCGAGGCGCTGCCCTATCTGCAGCGTTACGATGGCGCGATCGTGGTCATCAAGCTCGGTGGTCATGCCATGGGCAGCGACGAAGCGATGGAGAGCTTTGCCCGCGACGTTGTCCTGATGCGGCAAGTGGGCGTGAACCCCGTGATCGTCCACGGCGGCGGGCCGATGATCAACGAGATGCTGGAAAAGCTCCGGATAAAGTCCGATTTCGTGGGCGGCAAGCGCGTAACGGACGAGGCCACGATGGACGTCGTGGAAATGGTGTTGTCGGGGCGGGTGAACAAGCGGATCGTTCAGGCCATCGGGCGGCAGGGAGGCAAGGCGGTCGGACTGTCCGGCAAGGATGCCGGGCTGATCACCTGCGATCCCGCCGATCCCGATCTTGGCCTCGTCGGCGAGCCGTCCGAGGTGGATCCGTCGATCCTGCGCACGCTGTTCGGCGATGACACGATCCCGGTTATCGCCCCGCTCGGCAGCGGGCGCAACGGCGAGACGTTCAATATCAACGGTGACACCGCGGCGGGGGCGGTGGCCGCCGCGTTGAAGGCGGACAGGCTGTTGCTGCTGACCGACGTTGACGGCGTGAAGGATGGCGAGGGCCGGCTCATGACCGAACTGACATCCAGCCAGATCCACGGGCTGATCCGTGATGGCGTGATCGCGGGCGGGATGATTCCCAAGACCGAAACCGCGCTCAGGGCGCTGGAGGGCGGGGTGCGCGCGGTGGTCATCATCGACGGGCGCGCGCCCAACGCGGTGCTGCTGGAACTGTTCACCGAGCACGGCGCGGGCTCGCTCATTCGGGCGGGCTGAGCCTTGCGGACCTTGCAGGATCACTGCTCATGAAACTGTCCGAGATCGAACGCAAGCTGGCCGACCGCCGGCTGGCGGTCATGGGCGTGGTCAGCGACGGCGTACCAGAGGGGTTGGAGACGCTTCTGCTACTGGGTCCGCTGGAGCCGGGATTCTGGAACGCGTTTACCGCATCGCCGGAATACCGCGACGGGCGGGCCGACCCGCTTGACCGCTGGTCGGAACGGGTGATCGGGGAACTGGCGGCATCGCTCGGTGCAACAGCGCTGTTCCCGTTCGGGGGCCCGCCCTACCAGCCATTCATCCGGTGGGCGCTGGCCAGCGGGCGGGCGCATGTCTCTCCGGTCGGGTTGCTGGTTCATGACACCGCCGGGCTGATGGTGTCGTATCGCGGCGCCCTGGGGTTTGCCGAGCGGATCACGGCCCCCGCGCCGCCCCCGAACCCCTGCAAGGACTGCGCCGACCGGCCCTGCCTCGGGGCCTGCCCCGTCAATGCCTTTGCCGGCGACGGCTATGACGTCGTTGCCTGCAAGGCCGATCTCGACCGGGCAGGAAACGATTGCATGGCGCGGGGCTGCGCCGTACGCCGCGCTTGCCCGGTAAGCCGGGGCTATGGCAGGGTTGACGCTCAATCCGCATTCCACATGAGGGCCTTTCGGTGAAGCGGCTGATCCTGATGCGGCACGCCAAGTCGAGCTGGGACGATCCCGCGCTCGACGATCATGCCCGCCCGCTCAACGGGCGTGGCCGCGTGTCGGCCCGGGTCGTGGGCGATTGGCTGCGCGCAAAGGGCTACGTTCCCGATCAGGTCCTGAGCTCGGATTCCAAGCGGACGCGGGAAACCTTTGCCGGGCTCAAGATCGCCGCCGACACGAGCTTCCTGCCCGCGCTCTATCACGCGGGCCCGGACGAGATCCTGCGCGTTTTGAGGGCGGCCAGCGGGGACTGCGTGCTGGTGTTGGCGCACAATCCGGGCATCGGCTGGTTCGCGCAGAATCTCGTGACCGAGCCGCCGCCACACCCGCGTTTCTTCGATTACCCGACATGCGCGACGCTCGTCGCCGATCTCGACATCACGACATGGGCAGAGGCACGCCTCGGCGCGGCGCGGCCCATCGACTTCGTCATACCGCGCGAACTGACGGGGTGAAGCCTAACGCGGCGCGGGGCGGCCGGCCGCTCAGTGTCCGAGGATCTGGCTGAGAAACAGCTTTGTCCGCTCGCTCTTGGGGTTGTTGAAGAACTCTTCGGGCTCGTTCTGTTCCACGATCTGACCCTGGTCCATGAAGATCACGCGGTTGGCCACCTGCCGGGCGAAACCCATCTCGTGGGTGACGCAGAGCATGGTCATGCCCTCCTGCGCGAGCTCGATCATGGTGTCGAGCACCTCCTTGATCATTTCGGGGTCGAGCGCCGAGGTCGGTTCGTCGAACAGCATGATCCGCGGTTTCATGCACAGGCTCCGCGCGATGGCCACGCGCTGTTGCTGACCGCCGGAGAGCTGGCCGGGATACTTGTGGGCCTGGTCTGGGATCTTGACCTTTTCGAGGAAATGCATGGCGGTTTCCTCGGCCTCGCGCTTGGGCGTCTTGCGCACCCAGATCGGCGCGAGGGTGCAGTTCTCGAGGATGCTGAGGTGCGGGAACAGGTTGAAGTGCTGGAAAACCATCCCGACCTCTGACCGGATCTTGTCGATGTTCTTGAGATCGTTGGACAGCTCGGTTCCATCGACGATGATCTTGCCCTTCTGGTGCTCTTCCAGCGCGTTGATGCAGCGGATCAGCGTCGACTTGCCAGAGCCGGAGGGCCCGGCGATGACGATGCGCTCGCCCTTGTTCACCGTCAGGTTGATATCCCGCAGCACGTGGAATGCACCGAACCACTTGTCCATCCCGACGATCTCGACCGCCACCTCGTCCGAGACGGTCATTTCCGTCGGGATCACGTTTGTTGCCGCTTCAGCCATGGCAAAACCTCCTTAATGACTGTCCCGCGTCAGCTGGCGCTCCAGCCACTGGGAATACTGCGAAATGCCGTAACAGACGACGAAGAACAGGAGCGCGGCAAAGCCGAACAGCTCCCAGTAGACGCCGTTCCACTCGGTCGAGGCAAGAATGGGTCCGCGGATCATGCCCACGAGATCGAACATCGAGATGATCGAGACGAGCGTGGTGTCCTTGAACAGGCCCACAGCCACGTTGACGATACCCGGGATCGAGATCTTGAGCGCTTGCGGCAGGATGATGAGGCGCATCGACTGCGCGTAATCCAGCCCGAGACTGTCCGCGGCCTCGTATTGTCCCTTGGGAAGCGCGGACAGCCCGCCGCGGATCACCTCGGCGATATAGGCCGAGGCAAAGGCCGTGATCATGATGATCACCCGCACGATCAGGTCAAAGGTCGTGCCCGGCGGCAGGAAATAGGCCAGCACCACGTTGGCCACGAAGAGAAGCGTGATGAGCGGCACGCCGCGGATGAATTCGATAAAGACCACGCAGATCCACTTGATGATCGGCATGTCCGACTGCCGCCCGAGCGCCAGCGCGATCCCGATCGGGATCGACAGGGAAACGCAGACCGTGCCAAGGATCAGGTTGAGCATGAACCCCCCGATCTCGCGGCTTTCGACTTGCTGCATGGCAAGCACCCCCTCGACGGGGACAAAGGAGGCGAGCCACCACGTGAAGCCGATGGCAAAGATCCCGCCGAAGAAGCCGAGCGCGAAACTCTTGGCGACGAGGCGGGAATAGACGATGTAACCGACGACGAAACCAAGCAGCGTGAATACGGGAACAAGCACCGAACCGCCCCAGATCAGCCAGTAGGCAAGAAAGGGGTAAAGGCCGGTGAAGATCAGCATCTTGCGCGGGAACACCTTGTAGAAAAGCACCGGCGCGATGGCGACGAAAAGCAGCACGAAGGCCAGCGTGACCCGCCAGTAGAGCTCGGTCGGATACTGGAAACCGAAAAGCAACTGGTTCCAGCGTTCCGCCAGGACGGCGAAACAGCCCCCCACCTCGCCTTGCAGGATCTCGCGGCAGGCGCGGATCGACGGCGAATCCCAAACGCCGTTGGCGAGCCATGGCAGGATCCAGTCGACGAGGCGGTACACGCAGTATATCGCGACGAGTGTCAGTGCGCTGTTGCCGACGCTGGAGAACAGGTTCTCGCGCAGCCACTTTATCGCCCCGGTTTCCGCGACCGGCGGTTCCTGTTCGGGCAGGATCTCGGTCCGCACGAAGGCGACGGAGTGTTCATGGGTGTCGCTCATGTCACCGCTCCTTCAGCTTGATCGCGTTGTTGTAGACGTTCATGATCGCCGAGATCGACAAGCTGATGGCAAGGTAGAACAGCATCAGGAGCAGGATCGTCTCGATCGCACGGCCCGTCTGGTTGAGCGTGATGCCGCCCAGCGTGCCGGTCAGGTCCATGTAGCCCACGGCAATCGCGAGCGAGCTGTTCTTGGTGATGTTGAGATAGTGCGAAATGAGCGGCGGGATGATGACCCGCAGGGCCTGCGGCAGAACCACGAGGTTCATGATACGGCCGGGGCGCAGCCCGAGAGACGCCGCCGCCTCCGTCTGGCCCTTGCTCACCGACAGGATACCGGCGCGCACGTTCTCGGCGATGAAGGCGCCGGTATAGATTGCCAGCGCAAACCACAGCGCGATCAGCGAACCCAGGATCTGTATGCCGCCGGAGAAATTGAAACCGCCCAGCTCGGGGTATTCAAGGCTGATGGGTCGGCCAAGCACGAAGAAGGCGAGGATCGCCGGCAGGAGCAGGATCGCGAGGGAGGGCCAGCCCATCGGAAGCAGCTTGCCCGTGTCGTAAAGCAGCTTGGTCGCGTAGCGGCGATAGGCGAAAACCCCCACGATGGAGGCGATGAAGATGCCCAGCACCACCCAGCCTGCCGGCTCGAATAGCGGCTTGGGGATATAGACACCACGGTTGGTGAAGGCCATCGCGCCGAAGACCATGCTGGCATCCGGGTCCTCGCCCCGGAAAGCGCGCGGCGCCGGCATCACGGCCGTCATGATGGTGAATATGATGATGATCCAGATCAGGACCGGCACGTTGCGGAACGCTTCGACGTAAACCGCCATCAGCTTGCGCACGAGCCAGTTCTTGGACAGCCGCAGCACGCCCGCCGCGACGCCGATGATCGTGGCCGTCATGCAGGCGAGCAGCGAGACCAGCAGCGTGTTGATGACCCCCACCAGCGTCGCCCGCCAGTGCGAGGAGCGGCTGTCATACTCGATCAGGGTCTGGTTTATGTCATAGCTGGACGGTTCGCCGAGGAATTCCCACGAAATGCTGAGGCCGGCATCGCGCAGGTTCTGCATGAGGTTCGATCCCAGCCATGCAAAGGCCGCGATCAACAGAAGCAGGGCGATCATCTGGAAGGTGTAAGATCTGTACCGGGTGTCGTAGATCAGCATCGACAGCCGGAACGACGCCTTCTGAGGGTCGGTCATTGTTGTCATCTTGGGATCCCCGCTGGCCGGCCCCGTGTTTTTATGTCGGCGCCGGTGTCCCGGGGCCGCGGGCCGGTTCCTGTTGTCCCTTTTGCAAGGTGTGAAAGGGCGCGGCCAAGCCGCACCCTTTCATCGGTACGGGATTTACCGGAACGGCGGCGCGTACATCAGGCCGCCATCGGTCCACTGTGCGTTCAGCCCGCGGTCGAGGCCAACCGGCGTGTCCTCGCCGATATGCTTGGCGAAAAGCTCGCCGTAGTTGCCCCCGGCCGAAATGGCGCGCACGGCCCAGTCCTGATCGAGGCCGAGCATTTCGCCAAGGTTGCCCTCGGTGCCGAGCAGGCGGTTGACTTCGGGACGGTCCGTCGCAGACGACGCCATTTCCTCGATGTTGGCGCTGGTCACACCCATTTCCTCGGCGGCGATCAGGGCGTTGAGCGTCCAGCGGACAACGTCGCCCCACTGGTGATCGCCGTGGCGCACGAGCGGGCCGAGCGGCTCTTTCGAGACGGTTTCGGGCAGGATCACGTGGTCGCTCGGGTTCTCGAACGCGGCACGCGTCGCGGCCAGGCCGGAGCGGTCGGTGGTATAGACGTCGCAGGCACCGGCGAGGTACTGCTGCTGCGCCTCGGCGTTGGTTTCGATCGGGACCGGCTCGTAATCCATGTTGTTGGCACGGAAGTAGTCCGCCAGATTGAGCTCGGTCGTGGTGCCGGTCTGGATGCAGACCGTCGCGCCGTCCAGCTCCTTGGCGGAGCTGACGCCAAGCCCGGCGGGGATCATGAAGCCCTGGCCATCGTAGTAGTTGATGCCCGTGAATTCGAACTTGAGGTCAACGTCCCGGGTGAACGTCCAGGTGGTGTTCCGTGCCAGCATGTCCACCTCGCCCGAGGCGAGCGCGGTGAAACGTGTCTTGCCCGTCGTCGGCACGAACTCGACCGCCGTGGAATCGCCGAGAACAGCCGCAGCGACCGCGCGGCAGACCGCCACGTCGAAGCCTTCCCATACACCGTTTGCGTCCGGCGCGGCAAAGCCGACGAGACCGGTGGTCACGCCGCAGTTCAGCGTGCCGCGCGCCTTTACGTCATCCAGCGTCCCCGCGGCGGCCGCGCCGGCGGAAAGCCCGGCAACGGTCAGCGCGCCAAGAAATACGGATTTTTTCATGTTTACCTCTTCCTGATTGTCCGCTCTTTCCAGAACGGTTGATACGGCCCGAAAGGGCCGGAGCGATACTGGGGAGTTCCCCGTCAGTGGCAGCGAGTTTGGTTGGATTCATTCGCTGGCGTCAAGCCCCGGATCAAGAAAAACGATGGCGTTAGGGCCCGCCGCCGCCGTGGCGCCCGATCCGGGGCAGCTACACCCCGCCCTGCGCAAGATCATGAAAACGCTTGGCCGCGTGGAATTCCGATTCTTTCACTTCGGCTTGCGCGCGGGCTTCTTCGTCCACGCCCCATTGTTCCTCCTGCCAGGTCTCGTCGATCCGCGACAGACGCCACAGCGCCCCGATATCCTCGGCCTCGTGAACGGCGGCCAGCCCCAGAACGAGCGATCCGGACAGGCTGACGAAGTCATGAAACGCTGTCAGCGAAAAAGGGTCCATGGCATGCACCGGTTCGCCGAGACGGCGCAGCGCCTCCGGCGCCTGCGGCGCGTGCATCACGCCGACGACGGGAATGAGCCGCGCGCCGAACGTCCTGTCCGCCCAGTCCAGAAACGGGTCCCACGCCGCGGCCTGCCGCGCCGCCAGTTCCTGCGGGCTGTCGGCGCGGTAGCACAGCAGGTCGCTGTCGCCGTAGGCAGCAATCATCGCAGCCACCTCGGCATGCTGGGCGGCAACCTTGTCGATGGCCGCGTTGGCCGCGCGCGTGACCGGCATCGTGGCGGGCTGGATCTCGTCCTGCTGGGCGTCCCATTCCGCCGCCACGGCCTCGGCCATTTGGGCGGTCGGAACGACCAGCGGCGCCTTGGCCGGTGTTTTCACGGGCCGCCCGTCAAGCGCGACGGAGAATCCGCCATCGGCTTGCGTGACACGCGCCTCGTTCCAGAATCGGCGGGCCTTCCATTCACTCATTTCGCAGGCTCCCATAGGCTGTCGAGCACGTCCGGCAGATCGCGCATGTCGTCGAGGATCGCCGCCGCCCCGGTCAGCGTCGCGGCGGGGTGATAGCCCCAGTTCACGCCGATGAACGGGATGCCGGCGGCCTGCGCCATCTCCATGTCATAGGTGGTATCGCCCACCATCACCGCATCCGCCGCCGCGACGCCGGTCTCGGAGATGGCGGCATGCAGCATCGCCGGGTGCGGCTTGGAAGGGTGATGGTCACTGACCTGCTGCGTTGCAAAGAACGGGCCGAGCGTGTGCCCCTCCAGCAGCTTGTCCAGCCCGCGGCGTGACTTGCCGGTGGCCACCCCCAGCAGGTATTCCGGCACACCGTGGAGCCGGGCAAGCGTATCCCGCACATGCGGGTAAAGCGGCGACGACTCCGCCGCACCGGCCTTGGCGCGCAGCGCGACATAGGCATCCTTGTACCAACCCACCATGCGGGCATGCACCGCTGGCGGCAGCGCCGGGGCGAGGCGGGGCATCGCGGTATCGAGAGAAAGCCCCACGATCCCCAGAACCTGCCCGCGCGGGGGGGCCGGTTGCCCCGCGCGGGAAAAGGCATGGGCCATGGCCGCCACGATATCGCCCTGGCTGTCGACAAGGGTGCCGTCGACATCGAAAACGATCAGGCGCAGCGGGCCGGTCATGCCAGTTCCTCGAACGGGTCGTCCGGGGCCTCTGACTCCTGCCACTGGAACATCTCCCATGTCCGGGCCATGTGCGCGGGCAGCGGCGCGACAAGGTGCAGGCGCACCCCGGTCACCGGGTGGGTCAGGTCGAGCGAACGGGCATGAAGGTGCAGTTTGCGGCTGACTTCGCCGCCCAGTTGTGCGCCCCAGCCATCCCCCTTGTTTTCCTGGCCGGAGCCGCCGTACTTACCGTCGCCCACGATGGGGTGCCCGATCTCGGCCATGTGTGCGCGCAGCTGGTGGGTGCGTCCGGTCACCGGCACAAGCGCGGCCCATGCGGCCCGGGTGCCCGCCGCCTCGATCACGGCATAATCGGTGGTGGCATGCTTGGCCCCTTTCGTGCCGGCCACCTCGTCGGGGTGCAGGCAGAGCATCTTTTCTCCCTCGCCATGCGCCCCGTGCCCCGGTGCCTTGACCAGCCCGAAGCGGATCGTGCCGATGCGCGGGGTGGGAACGCCGGCAAGAGCGGCCCAGTAAATCTTGCGCGTGTCGCGGGCGCGAAAAGCCGAGGACAGGCGCGCGGCGACGGCCCGGCTTCGCGCCATGAGCAGCACGCCAGACGTATCCTTGTCCAGACGGTGCACCAGCCGCGGGTTTTCCTCGGCGTCGAAACGCAACGCGGCGGCCAGCCCGTCCACGTGGCGGGTCTGCTTGCTGCCGCCCTGAACGGGCAGGCCGGGGGGCTTGTTCAGGGCGATGACATGCGCATCGCGGTAGATCACCGTGCCGCGAATCATTTCTGCATCCCGGTCCGAGATGCGCGCGTCCGCAGGCTCTGCCGTCGCCGAAGGCTCTGGAAGGGGCGGTATGCGCACCTGCTGGCCCGCCTCGAGCCGCGCCGAGGCCTTGACCCGGCCGCCATCGACGCGCAGTTCGCCCTTGCGGCACATCTTCTCGATCCGGCCCTGCGGAACATGCGGGAACCGGCGCCGCAGCCACCGGTCAAGCCGCTGGTCAGCCTCGTCGGGCGCCACGGTCAGAGTCTGCACGCCGCTCATTGAACGACACCCCGCGCCACCAACAGCCCCGCACCGATCGCCGCCAGCGACAACGCCACGGATGCCAGCACGTAAACGGCCGATAGCGCCACCTGCCCCCTTTCATAAATCGTCAATGCATCCAGCGAGAATGCTGAAAACGTCGTGAAACCGCCAAGCGCCCCGGTCATCAGGAAAGGGGCAAAACGGGTCCCGCCCTTGTGCGCCAGCACCACGACCAGAACCCCCATGAGAAAGGAACCCGCGACATTCACGAACAGTGTGGCCCATGGGAATCCCGGCCCGACAAGGCGCATCGCCCCGACCGAGGCGAGATAGCGGGCCGAGGCCCCGAGCGCACCGCCCGCGGCAACCTGGAGGACGGTCATGAGCATGGCGGCGTCTGTCGCGCGCCGGCCTGCAATTGTCAAGTTGACCCCATCGTGCCGACACCCGCGCCGGGAGTGTCGCGAATGGCCTGTCGGCACAAGGGTCGCCGCGCTAGTGTGCCCGGTGAAACAGCCGGAGCGGTCCCGCATGCCAGACCCCAAGACCTTTCTCCGCGGCCTTTTCGACAGGGCCGTCGCCGTGGCCGACCCGATGCGGAGCCTTGGCGCCCACCTGCCCCCGAGGCCGCAGGGTCGTCTGGTGGTCATCGGGGCGGGCAAGGCGAGCGCACGCATGGCCGAGGCCGTCGAAGCCGCCTACGGCCCTTGCGAGGGCTTGGTCATCACCCGCTACGGGCATGCGCGCCCGTGCAAGGGCATAGAGATCGTCGAGGCGGCACACCCGGTGCCCGACCGCGCCGGCATGGAAGCCACAGGCCGCATCCTCGAGCTTGTCGCCGGGCTGGGCGAGGAGGACATGGTGATGGCCCTGGTTTCCGGCGGCGCCTCGGCCCTGCTGGTCCAGCCCGCCGGGGACATCACGCTGGAGGAAAAGCAGGCGGTCAACGAGGCACTCCTCGCCAGCGGGGCGCCGATCAGCCGGATGAACACGGTCCGCAAGCATCTCAGCCGGGTGAAGGGGGGCCAACTTGCCGCGGCGGCATGGCCGGCGCGGATGCTCGCACTGATGATCTCGGACGTGCCGGGGGACGACCCGGCGGTGATCGGGTCCGGCCCCACGGCGGGCGAAGCGAGCACCCCGGCGGAGGCACGCGCGATACTGGATGGGCACGGCATCGCGCTGCCACCGTCGGTCACGGCGGTCCTCGACGGGCCGCAACAGGTTATCCCCCCGGGCGGTCCGCGCCTGTCCCGGGTCAAGAATGTCATATGCGCCGCGCCATCGCAGTCGCTGGCCGCGGCGGCCGATGCCGCGCGCGACGCGGGCGTTGAAGTGCGCCTTCTGGGCGATGCCATCGAAGGCGAGGCGCGGGAGGTGGCCCGACTCCACGCCGAAATCGCCCTCGCGGCACAGGCGGGCATGGAGGCGGCGGACCGGCCGATACTGTTGCTCTCGGGCGGCGAGCTGACTGTGACGCGGCGCGGCGCCGGCACGGGCGGGCCGAATGCGGAATACGCGCTGGCGCTGGCGCTGGCGCTTGATCGTGCCCCGGGCATCCACGCGATCGCCTGTGACACCGACGGGGTGGACGGCGCAGCCGAGGTGGCCGGTGCCCTCATCGGGCCCGAGACGCTGGAGCATGGCCGGGACGCCGCGGCCGCGCTGGCCGAGAATGATGCGCACGGTTTCTTCGGCCGGACGGGCGGTCAGGTGGTCACGGGCCCGACACTGACGAACGTCAACGACTTCCGGGCAATCCTGATCCAGCACACGGGGTGAACGACCGCGCGCGCCGCGGTCAGGGCTGCGCGTCGATCCAGACGGTGACGCGATCCGCCCGACCCTCTGCATCGATCACCGACAGGGTTGAATAGCCCGTCGACATGTCCGGCAGCGTGGCCGTGCGGCGGCGCAGACCGCTGGCCACCGGCGCGCCATTCGCCAGAAAGGTAAAGGGTGGTGTTCCGTCGCGCAGCTTGACCGGCAGGGCGCCCCCCGTCACCGGGAGGCGCGCGCCGGCGGGCGGAAAGACCAGCTTGGGCGCGTCGGTATCGGGCCGGAACACCGCTTCTCGCCCGCTGAACCGTCGCAGCGGCGGGGGCAGGTCGGCGGTGCCCACGGTCAGCGTCTCGGGCGGGGCGGGTGACAATGGCTCGGCCGCCGGCTTGAGCCGCTGGAATGCCTCGAACAGCACCGGCGCGGCCAGATCGCCGCCGAAGGCGCCCGGGACCGGCGTGCCATCGGCCCGCCCGATCCAGACCCCGGCCACGTGCGCCCCGTCGAAGCCCACCGCCCACGCGTCACGGTGACCGTAGGATGTGCCGGTCTTGTAGGCGATGCGCCCGTGCGGCGCCCCCGGCGGCGGGGCAAGCCCTGCAAGGATATCCGCCACGTGCCACGCGGCCGACCGCCCGATGACGCGCCGCCCTTCTGCTGCGCTGCCGGTTGTCCGCCAGTGCAGATCGCGCGCGACACCGCCATTGGCCAGCATGGCATAGAGCTGGACAAGGTCGGTCAGCGTCACGCCCACCCCCCCGAGCGCGACGGCAAGGCCCGCCTTGTCCCCCGGCAGCACCGCGCGCACCCCCGCCCTTCGCAGCAGGGCCATCAGGTGTGCCGGACCGATCTCGTCCATCAGCAGCGTCACGGGAATATTCAACGATTGCCTCAACGCCTCGGCCACCGGCAGCTCGCCCCGGTAGGCGCCGTCGAAGTTCTCCGGCGCGTATGACCCGAACGTGACGGGGCGGTCGTTGATAAGCGTCTGCGGATGGGCAAGGCCGCGGTCGAAGGCCATCGCGTACACGAACGGCTTGAGCGTCGAGCCGGGCGAGCGCACGGCCTGCGTCATGTCATTGAAACCCTGCCGGCCGGCATTCCGGCCATAACTGCCGGAGCCGACATGGCCGAGGATCTCGCCCGTGCGGTGGTCTGCCACCACCATGGCCACCGACACGGCCGCCGGCAGGTCGCGCAGCGTGTCACGCGCGAGCGCTTCGAGGTCTTGCTGCAGGTCCTTGCGAAGCGTCAACTGCTGGCGCGGGGCGCGGGGCGCGGCCGCGCGGGCGCGATCGGCGAGGTGCGGCGCAAGGGCGGGAAAGGCATGGCGC
>NZ_JBISDG010000041.1:0-28281 GCF_044472985.1 Roseovarius salis
TCGCGGCAACCAGCACGATGACGGAGGCCGGCAACGGGTTGACGGGGCCGTTATTGGTGTCGGGGTGGCTCATGCCTGCTCTCCTTGACGCCATGCGCGCGAGATCGTCGAGAGGGCCCGCGCCGCGCTCGGCCCGATCACCATTCTCGTCAGCAATGCCGGCGGGCCCCCGCCCGGCCCGGTCGAAGGCCACTCCGAGGAGGTCTGGCTCAAGGCGCTGGGCACCAACATGATCCCGGCGATAGAGTTTGCGCGGATCTTGCTGCCGGACATGCGTGCCGAGGGCTATGGCCGCATCGTCAACGTCACCTCCTTCTCGGTGCGCGACCCCTACCCAAACATGGGCGTGGCCACCGGTGTGCGCGCGGGACTTACCGGGGCGATGCGCAGCCTCTCGCACGAGGTGGCCGCCGACGGCATCACGGTGAACAACCTTTTGCCGGGGCTTATGGATACCGGCGCGCTGGAGCGGGTCTATGCCGCGCAGGCCAAGGCCAAGGGTATCGCCCCGGAAGAGGCGAAGGCCGCCATGGCCGAAAGCGTGCCGATGCGGCGGCTGGGGCAGGCGGCCGATTTCGGACCCGCCTGCGCCTTTCTCTGCTCGGTTCATGCCGCCTACATCACCGGACAGAATCTCACGGTCGATGGCGGGCTGTCCCGCCCGCTCTTGTAACCGGAAAATCCCGAAGGAGGCCCAATGAAGGATATCGCTGACAAGGGTTTCAGGCTCGGCGTGGTCGGGGCCGGTGCCATGGGCGCGGGCATCGCGCAGGTCGCGGCCCAGAACGGTATCGCGCTCAGCCTCTACGATGCGCGCGACGGCGGCGCGACGCAGGCCAAGGCCGGGATCGCCAAGCGTCTTGACCGTCTCGTGGAGAAGGGCAAGATCGACGCGGCCGCCCGGGAGGCCGCCGAAGATCGGATCGAGGTTGCCGAACGCCTCGATGCTCTTGCACCGTGTTCCGTGGTCATCGAGGCCATCGTTGAGGATCTCGATGCCAAGGCCGGTCTTTTCGCCGAGCTGGAGCGGTACGTGGCGAAGGACGCGATCCTTGCCACCAACACGTCGTCACTCCCCGTCGGGGCGATCGCGGCACGGCTGGAACACAAGGCGCGCGTGGCGGGGCTGCACTTCTTCAACCCGGTGCCCCTGATGCGCCTTGTCGAGGTGATCCCGGGGCCCGACACCTCCGATGACGTCCTGAGCCTTTTGACCGGCCTCGCAAGGCGGATGGGGCGCGAGCCGGTGCAGGTCACGGATACGCCGGGCTTCCTCGTCAATTTCGGTGGCCGCGCCTATTCGACAGAGGCGCTTGCCATCCTGCAGGAACGGGTGGCGCGACCGGAGCAGATCGACGCCGTCATGCGGGACTGTTTCGGGTTCCGCATGGGGCCGTTCGAGTTGCTGGACCTCACCGGGATGGATGTGAACTTTCCGGTCACGGAATTCGTCCACCGCTCGATGTTCGGCGATCCGCGCCTGCGCTCGACCGCGCGTCACAAGTACATGCTCGACACCGGCCAGCTGGGCCGAAAGACCGGGCGCGGGTTTTACGCCCATCACGGGCAGACAGAGCCGGCGGCGCCCGGTGCTGCACGCGCGGTGCCGCCGGCGGCGCGCGTGGTTGTGCCCGATGGCACCCCGATGCCGGCCGATCTCGTGCATGCCTGCGGGGGCAGGGTGCTTGCCGAAGATGACGGCGCGTCGCCCGTGCTCGTGACGCTTACGGGCGAGGACTGCGCGGCCCATGCCGCGCGGACGGGGCGGGATTTCCGCCGGCTCGTCGCTCTCGATCCGCTGGGTGACACATCCACCCGGGTCACGCTCATGTCGCCGCCATGCGCGCGGCAGGACATCGTGGACGGTGTTGCCGCTCTCCTCTCGAGCGAGCGCGCGGTGACGGTCATCTCCGATTCTCCGGGGTTCATCGGCCAGCGCATCGCGGCCATGGTCTGCAATCTCGGCTGCGAGATGGCGCAGATGGGCCTGGCCGAGCCCGAGGCGATCGACACGGCCATGCGTCTCGGCCTGAACTACCCGCAAGGCCCGCTGGAGATGACGGACACGCTCGGGGTGGAAACCGTCTTTGCCGTGATGTCGCAGCTTCAGACGCTCACCGGGGACGACCGCTACAGACCCAGCCAGTGGTTGCGGCGGCGTGCCCAGCTGGGGCTGCGGGCCCGCGCGGCATGACGGCATGGGCGCGGGGGGCTCACAACGCGCCGGCCTCGGCCTTCAGGAGTTCCGCCAGCGTGCCGCGCATCTCCGCCTCGGACACGCTGCCCGTCGCAACGGGTATGGTAAGCGCCGCCATCTCGTCCTGAAAGCGGACGGGGACGGACACGCCGCCCACACCTTCGCGCCACGAGTTGCGTATGACCGCGTAGCCATCCTCGAGACACGCCTCGAGCGCCGCGTCGAAGCGTTCGGTGGACTCGCCGCGGCGCGTGAGATCGGCGCGAAGCCGTCCGGCCAGCATGCGGCGCTCCTTCTCGGGCTGGGCGGCCACCAGGGCCACGCCTGCCGCAGAAACCTGCATTCTCAGCCGCCCGCCGGTCGCCAGCCGCACGGATACCAGGTTGGTGCCCTGCACCACGGCCACGAAGGTGATGTAGAGGCCGTCGCGGATGGCCAGCGCGGCCGTTTCGCCGGTGCGCTGGCTGATGGATTCAAGGTGCGGGCGCGCGCGGTCGCGCAGGCTGAGCCCGGCGAGGACGGGGTAGCCCAGTGTCAGGCTCTTGGGCGTCAGCTCGTAGGCGCGCCCGGTGCCGGTGGGGCGGATATACCCCAGCACGGACAGGGTGTGCGTCAACCGGCTCACCGTCGAAGGGGCGAGCCCCACGGCGTCAGAGATCGCGCGGTTTCCGATGGGATGATGCGCACGCGAGAGGCACTCAAGGATCGCAAGCCCGCGCGCCAGCGCGTCGACGAACTGTCGGTCTTCCTGGGCCATGTCAAGAAATCCAACGTTATATATTCCGCTCTGCGGAAGCCATTTCTGCAATTACTCGTTGCGTTTAGCGCCTGCTTCGGGACATGTCGAGGGCGTTGGTGCGACTGTTGGCCGGCAAGAGGGAGGAAGCAATGGTGACAGGTGATATGCTGCGGCGCTCTGCCGAGCGGTTTCCGGAAAAACCCGCGATTCTCTGGCAGGGCCGCTCGTTGAGCTACCGGGGGCTTGACCGGGCGGCCAACCGGCTGGCCAACCGGCTTGTCGATGAAGGCGTGGTGAAGGGCACCAAGGTGGGCATCCTGTCGCGCAATCGCACCGAGTACGGCATTGCCTTTTTCGGCATAGCGCGCTCGGGCGGCGTGATGGTGAACGTGTCCGTGCTCTACGCGCCGGACGAGTTGGCCTATGTACTGGCAAAGGCCGATGTCGAGGTGCTGATCTACGAAGACGCCTTCAGCGACAAGGTGGCGGCCGTCCGGGACAACCTGCCCAAGCTGCGAAAGCTCGTGTGCATCGGTGATGACGGCGGCAAGGACGAGGCGTTCGAGACGTTCATCGCGGGGGCGTCCGATGACTACCCGGCCGTCGAGATCGACGAGGACGATCCGTTTTGCATGACCTATACCGGGGGCACGACGGGGCGGCCAAAGGGGGTCCTGTGCAGCCACCGCAACCGCAACGTCACCGCACATACGGTCATGGTCGAAGAGGCCATAGACGAGCGCGACGTTGTGGGCATCGTCACGCCGCTTTTCCATGTCGCGGCGCTGAACATCATGTTCCAGCCCGCTATCCTGGCGGGGGCGACGACGACGTTCCTGACCAAGTGGTCGGTCGAGGATTTCGCCGCGATGGTGAAGGAAACGGGCATGACCGCGCTGTTTGCCGTGCCTACCCAGTTGGCCATGGTGGTCAGCGATCCCGGTTTCGACGCCGCCGACTATGCCAGCTGGCGCAAGGTGTCCTTCGCGGGGGCGCCGATGCCCGACTGGGTGCAGCAGGATCTCATGGAAAAGCTGCCCGATCTCGCGATCACCCAGATCTACGGCCAGTCGGAAATGGGTGTCCTGACATCGCTGAGATCATGGTACCTGCCCGGGAAGCTCGGGTCCATCGGGCGGCAATGCTACAATGTCGACGTGGCGGTCATCGACGAGAATGGCAATCGGGTCGGGCCCGGCGAGATCGGCGAGATCGCGTCGCGGGGTGAAAACGTGATGCTGGAATACTACGATGAACCGGCGCAGACCGAGGCGTTCTGGCAGAACGGCTGGGCCCTGACCGGTGATGTCGGCACGATCGACGAGGACGGATTCATCACGCTGATCGACCGGTCAAAGGACATGATCATCTCCGGCGGCGAGAACATCTATCCCAAGGAAATCGAAGACGTCATCTATGACCGGGCAGAGGTTGCCGAGTGCGCGGTGTTCGGCATCCCCGACGACAAGTGGGGCGAGGTGCCGGCGGCCTTCGTCATGCTGAAGGCCGGCCGGACGCTGGACGTGGACACGCTGGTGGCGCATTGCGCCGAAAGGCTGGCGCGGTTCAAGCGCCCGCGGCACGTGGAGTTCGTCGAGGGCTTTCCAAAGACGCCCATAGGCAAGATCCAGAAAAACATCCTCAAGGAACCCTTCTGGGAAGGCAGGGAGAAGAAGATATGACCAAGTGGTACGACGGGTACGAGAAGCTGACATTCGATTGGCCGGCGGCGCGAGTGCTGAGGGTGACGATGGACAACCCCGGCCGGATGAACGCGGCCGACGCGGTCATGCATGGCGAGCTGGTCCGGGTCTGGCGCGACATCGACGAGGACCCCGAGATCAACGCGGTGATCATTCGCGGGGCGGGCGATGCCTTCTCGGGGGGCGGCGACCTCGATCTGGTGCGCGACATGACGCAGGATTTCCAGACGCTCAGCCGCGTCTGGAAAGAGGCGCGCGACCTTGTCTACAACGTGATCAACTGCTCCAAGCCCGTCGTTTCCGCGATGGAGGGGCCGGCGGTGGGCGCAGGGCTCGTCGCGGGGCTTCTGGCCGATATTTCCATCGCGAGCCGGACGGCGCGCATCATCGACGGACATACCCGGCTGGGGGTCGTCGCGGGCGATCACGCGGCGATCGTATGGCCGCTGCTGTGCGGCATGGCCAAGTCGAAATATTACCTCATGCTCTGCGAGCCGGTGAGCGGTGAAGAGGCCGAGCGCATCGGGCTGGTCTCGTTGTGCACCGAGCCGGACGCGCTGCACGACAAGTCCGTCGAGGTGGCCACGAAGCTGGCGCGCGGCGCCCCGTCGGCGGTGCGCTGGACGAAATATGCCCTCAACAACTGGCTGCGGCAGGCCGGCCCGACCTTCGACACCTCGCTCGCGCTGGAATTCATGGGGTTCAACGGGCGCGACGTGCAGGAGGGGCTGTCGTCGCTCAAGGACAAGAGACGGCCGGATTTCGACCCGGACTCGCCCCTCTGAAGGAGGCATGATGACACACGCGTTTCTCTGCACCGGGCTGCGCACGCCCATCGGTCGCTTCGGCGGCGCGCTCGCGACGGTCCGGCCCGATGACATGGCTGCCCATGTCCTGGCCTCCGTCATGGCGCAGGCCCCGCAATTGCCTGCCGAGGCGGTGGACGAGGTTTTCATGGGCTGTGCCAATCAGGCCGGCGAGGACAACCGGAATGTCGCGCGCATGGCGGCGCTGCTGGCTGGACTGCCGGAAAACGTGCCCGGCGTGACGCTGAACCGTCTCTGCGGTTCGGGGATGGACGCCGTTGGGCAGGCCGCGCGCGCGGTGCGTACCGGCGAGGCGGATGTCGTCCTGGCCGGGGGGGTCGAATCCATGACAAGGGCGCCTATGGTGATGCCCAAGGCCGAGACGGCCTTCTCGCGCAAGGCCGAGATCTACGACACCACCATCGGCTGGCGTTTCGTCAACGCCGACCTCGCGGCCGGTTACGGCACCCACTCCATGCCCGAGACGGCGGAAAACGTGGCGGCAGAGTACGGCATCGCCCGAAAGGACCAGGACGCGTTTGCCCTGCGCAGCCAGCAGCGCTGCGCCGCCGCACAGGACTCGGGGCGCCTTGCGCAAGAGATCGTTCCCATCGAAGCGCGGAAAAGCCGAAAGGAAACCGTGACAGTCGAGCGCGACGAGCATCCGCGGCTGACATCGCTGGAAAAGCTTGCCGGGCTCCCGACGCCCTTTCGGGAGGACGGTTGCGTGACCGCGGGGAACGCCTCGGGTGTCAATGACGGCGCGGCGGCGGTTCTGGTCGCCTCGGCCGCGGCGGCGGAGCGATACGGGCTGACGCCGCTTGCCCGGATCACCGGCTTTGCGAGCGCGGGCGTTCCCCCGCGCATCATGGGCGTCGGACCTGTGCCCGCTTCGCGCCGCCTGCTGGAACGCCGCGGCCTGGAAATCGGCGATATCGAGCTTGTCGAAATCAACGAGGCCTTTGCCGCGCAGGCACTTGCCGTGCTGCGCGATCTCGGCCTTCCCGATGATGCCGATCACGTCAATCCAAACGGGGGGGCCATTGCGCTGGGGCACCCGCTGGGGATGTCGGGCACGCGCCTTGCGCTGACCGCGGCGCTGGAGTTGCAGGGGAGAGGGGCACGCAACGCGCTGTGCACCATGTGCGTGGGCGTGGGGCAGGGGGTTTCGATGCTATTGGAGCAGCCATGACCAACCAACCCGATCAGTCCGCAGAGGTCGTGCTCGTCGAGCGGCCGGAACCTGGCATTGCCAAGGTGCGGCTCAACCGGCCCAGCGTGCGCAACGCGCTGGATCTCGATATCCGCAAGAAGCTGGCCGAGGTGTTCCGCGGCCTTGCCGACGAGGCCGACCTGCGCTGTATCGTTCTGACCGGAAACGACAAGAGCTTTGCCGCCGGGGCTGATATCGCCGACATGTCGGAGGTGTCGGCCATCGAGATGTATCACCGCCATACCGAGCGGCTCTGGGCCGCGATCGGTGATTGCCCGGTTCCGGTAATCGCCGCGGTCAGCGGGTTCGCCCTTGGCGGCGGGCTGGAGCTGGCGATGCTGTGCGACGTGACGATCGTTGGCCGCAGCGCCAAGCTCGGCCAGCCCGAGGTGCGCGTGGGGATCATGCCCGGCGCGGGTGGCACCCAACGGCTCGTGCGCGAGATCGGCAAGTTCCGCGCCATGCGCCTGTGCCTGACCGGCGAGGTGATCGGCGCCGAAGAGGCCTGGGACATGGGCCTTGCGAGCAAGGTGGTCGACGATGACATGGTCATGGACGAAGCGATGGCAATGGCCCGCACGATCGCGGGGTTGCCACCCGTGGCGGTCGCGCAGATCAAGGAGGTGATCCTGCACGGCATGGATGCTCCGCTCGGGGCCGCGCTGGCGCTGGAGCGCAAGGCGCTACAGCTTCTTTTCGCAAGCGAGGACAAGGGCGAGGGGATGCAGGCCTTCCTCGAAAAGCGCAAGCCCAGGTTCACGGGCAACTGATCCCGTCAGCCCCGCCGGGGTTGCCGCACCGGTATCGACGTGCAGGCCGTGACGCGGCCGCCGGTTGACGGGTCAATCCTGTTGCCCTTTCTTGCCGGACCCTTTATGCCGCGATGCAGCGAACCCGGGCGCGGAGACAATCCCGGGTGGCCCTTCCGGTTGGCCTGTCCGCCGGACGACGACAGACACCGGTATACTTGCATGCTGGCGCGGCACGACATGCCGGGCCGGTTGGGGGAAAAGTTTCTTCATGATCTCTCTCGACGCCTATCGCGGCCAATGGCTTGGCAACATTCGCGGCGACCTTCTGGCCGGTCTCGTGGTGGCGCTGGCGCTTATTCCCGAGGCGATCGCCTTTTCGATCATCGCGGGCGTGGATCCCAAGGTCGGTCTTTACGCAAGCTTTTCCATCGCCGTCATCACGGCGATCACCGGCGGACGCCCCGGCATGATCTCGGCGGCGACCGCCGCGACGGCCGTGCTGATGGTGACGCTCGTGCGGGATCACGGGCTGCAATACCTGCTGGCCGCGACCGTGCTGGCAGGGTTGATCCAGATCGGTGCCGGCGTTCTGAAACTCGGCTTCGTCATGCGCTACGTCTCGAAATCCGTGATGACGGGCTTCGTCAACGCGCTGGCGATCCTGATCTTCATGGCGCAACTGCCCGAACTCGACCCCAGGACCGTCACCTGGCTGACCTATGCGCTGGTGGCGGCAGGGCTGGCGATCATCTACCTTCTGCCGCTTCTGACCACCGCCGTTCCCTCGCCGCTGGTGACCATCATCGTCCTGACGCTGCTGACCTTCGCGTTCGGGTGGGACGTGCGCACCGTGGGCGACATGGGGGCGTTGCCCGATACGCTGCCGGTGTTCCTGCTGCCCGATATCCCGCTGACATTCGAGACGCTGATGATCATCCTGCCCTATTCCGTCGCGGTGGCGGTGGTGGGGCTGCTCGAAAGCCTGATGACGCAGAACATCGTGGACGACCTGACCGACACGACATCGCATCGCAACCAGGAATGCATCGGTCAGGGGCTGGCCAACACGGCGACCGGTTTCATCGGCGGGATGGCGGGCTGCGCGATGATCGGCCAGTCCATCATAAACGTCAAATCGGGTGGCCGCGGGCGGCTGTCATCCGCCGCGGCGGGGGTGTTTCTCCTCGTCATGGTGGTTGGGCTGGGCGACCTTGTCAGCATCATACCCATGGCTGCCCTTGTTGCCATCATGATCATGGTGTCCATCGGCACCTTCTCGTGGTCGTCGCTGAAGAACCTGCGCGTGCATCCGCGGTCCTCCTCCGTCGTCATGATCGCGACGGTGGTGACGGTGGTATACACCCACAACCTCGCCATAGGGGTGCTCGTCGGGGTGCTGCTGTCGGGGATCTTCTTTGCCGGCAAGATCGCGCAGCTGTTCCGTGTCACGTCGGAGATCAGCAAGGATGGCCGGGTGCGGACATACCATGTCGAGGGCCAGCTGTTTTACGGATCGGTCGAGGATTTCATGGCGGCCTTCGACTTCAAGGAGGCGCCGGAGCGCGTCGTGATCGATGTCTCGCGCTCACATATCTGGGACATAAGCTCGGTGCAGGCGCTTGATCTTGCGATCCTGAAATTCCGCCGCGACGGTGCCGAGGTCGAGGTCGTTGGCATGAACGCGGCCACCGAAACCCTCGTGGACCGGCTTGCCATACATGACAAGCCCGGCGCCATGAACACGCTTCTGGAGCATTGAGGGAGGGACCCCCCATGACGGACAGGATTGTCGCATTGGTCGACGGTTCCATCTACTCGGAGAGCGTGTGCGATCACGCCGCGTGGATTTCCGAGAGAACCGGGGCGCCGGTCGAACTCATCCATGTGCTTGGACGGCGCGAGGCGCCGCCGAAGGCCGACCTGTCGGGGTCCATCCGGCTGGGTGCGCGGACGCGGCTCATGGAAGAGCTTGCCGAACTGGACGAACAGCGGGCAAAGCTGGTGTCCCATCGCGGTCGCGCCATTCTGGAGGACGCGCGCGCGATCGTTGACCGCGATGGCGTCACCGACATCACCACGCGCCTGCGCCACGGCGACATCGTCGAGGCGATCGGCGAGATCGAGGGCGATGCGCGGGTCATCGTGATCGGCAAGCGCGGCGAAGCGGCGGATTTCGCCAAGGGCCATCTGGGTTCCAACCTGGAACGTATCGTGCGCGCCGCGCACCGCCCGGTTTTCGTCGCCGCCCGGGCGTTCAAGCCCATCGAGACCGTACTTGTCGCCTATGACGGCGGGCGTTCGGCGATGCGGGCCGTCGATCATATCGCGCGCAGCCCGTTGTTTGCCGGCCTTGCCGTGACCCTCGTCACCGTCGGGACGCGGACACCGGAGATCGACAAGGGGCTGGCGGACGCACGGGCGATGCTGGCGGCCGCGGGCATCGACGCCGATACCCGCGTGGTCCCGGGCCAACCGGAAGCCGAACTCGGCAAACTGGTCGAGGAAGAGGGCTTCGGGATGGTCGTGATGGGCGCCTACGGTCACAGCCGTATCCGGAGCCTCGTGATCGGGTCGACCACCACCGAGATGGTCCGTTCCTGCAAGGTCCCGGTGGTGCTGATGCGGTAGGCGGTTGCCCGTCTGGGCCCCGGTCGGTGCCGGCCCGCAGACGGGCCGGGCGCGGCCGGTATCGTCAGGGCGGTCTCCGAATCCGCATGACGTGGCGTCATGCGCCGACGCGCCGGCAAGGGCCGGGCGCTTGATGCGGCGTCGCGCGGCCGGGCCATATATTGCCAAATACTTGAAATTGAAGGAATTGTTTTTCTTTCAAAGATAACGGGCTTCTTGCACCGTTTACGTGGCTCAATTGCGAGCCGAAAATTAAATGAGCGATGAGCAAAGAGGCTCTCCGTACGTGGCACAGGTCCACGTTGGAGGGCCTTTTTTTGTTGCCTAACCGGCCGCTCGATAAGCAACAGAGGAGACACATGATGAAACGTCGCGAATTCCTGGGAAGGGTGGGTGCCCTCGGAACGGTCGGCATGGCGGGCGGGCTGTCGGCCCCGGCTTTGCTGACAAGCTCCACCTCGGCCTACGCGCAGGGCAATGACATTCCCGTCGGCCTGCTGTTTTCGCTAACCGGTGCAGTGGCCGTGGTCGAAAGCACGCTTCACGATGCCGCGCTGATGGCGATCGAGGAAATCAACGCCGCCGGGGGCGTGCATGGCATGCAGCTGCGTCCCATCATCGAGGACCCCGCATCGGACCCCGCCACCTATGCCGACCGCGCGCGCCGGTTGATGATCCGCGACAAGTGCGTCAGCGTATTCGGGTCCTACACGTCGGCCAGCCGTCAGGCAGTGCTGCCCGTGACCGAGCAGCGTGGGAACCTCTACTGGTACCCGACGCTCTACGAGGGGCGCGAATGTTCGCGCAACGTGATGTACGGGGGCGCGGTTCCCAACCAGCAGCAGGATGATCTGATCCCCTGGGCGATCGAGAACTTCGGCCCCCGGTTCTACATGATCGGCAACAACTACGTGTACCCGAAGGAAGAGAACAATTACTGCAAGACCCTGCTGGAAAAGCATGGCGGCGAGGTCGTGCACGAGGAATACGTTCCGCTGGGCCATTCCGATTTCAGCTCGGTCATCAACCGCATCCGCGCCGAGGAGCCGGACGTGATCTTTGCCACGGTGGTGGGCGATTCCGACGTTGCCTTTGCCCGACAGTATCACGCGGCGGAACTCGACCCTGCCAAGATGCCCGTGGTCAGCCTCACCCGGTCGGAAGTCGAGGTGAAAGCGATCGGCGGAGAGGCGGCGGCCGGCCACTTTTCCTCGGCGCCGTATTTCATGGGCACGCAGACGCCCGAGAACGAACGCTTCGTCGAAGCCTACAAGTCGCGCTACGGTGGCGATCAGGTCACGCACTTCGTCAGTGAGGCGGCCTATTTCCAAGTCTACCAGTTCAAGGCGGCTCTGGAGAAACTCGACCCGGCGAACATCACGCCGCAGACGATCCGCGACGCGGCCGTGGGCATGAAGCTGAACGCGCCGCAGGGCGAGGTTCTGATCGACGAGAACCTGCACACGCATCTCTGGCCCAAGATCGGCCAATGGCAGTCCGACGGGCAGGCCCAGGTCCTGGTGGAGTCGGACAAGCGGATCGCCCCGCTGCCCTACGCGGCCTACGAAGGCCAGACCTGCACGGCCGAGGGGCTCGTGAAGGCGTAACACGCCGACACATCTTCAGCCATCACTCATGGTCGGCCCGGCTCTGAAACACGAGCCGGGTCCAAGGGAGAGGTATCTCCATGGACGTGGTATTAAATCAACTCTTCGCCGGTCTCAGCATGGCCTCGATCCTGCTGATCATCGCGCTCGGGCTGGCGATCATCTATGGCGCGATGGGCGTGATCAACCTTGCCCACGGCGAGTTCGTGATGTTGGGCGCCTACGCTACATGGGCCCTGCAGACGCATGCAGGCTTCAGCGTGCTTGTGGCCCTGCCGTTCGTGTTCGTGGCCGTTGCCGCGGTGGGATGGGTCATCGAAAAGGTGATCGTCCAGCGTCTTTATCATCGCCCGCTGGACACGATCCTGGCCACGTGGGGCGTGGGCATCATCCTGCAACAGGTGGTGCGTCTTTCGGTCGGGGCGGAATCGCGTTTCGTCAAGGGGCCTGAAATCCTGTCGGGCAACGTCGAGATCGGCGGGCTCATCATGTCGAATTACCGGCTGTTCGTGATCGCGTTTTCCGTCGCGGTGCTTGTGGCGTCTTGGCTGCTGATGACCCGCACCGAGTTCGGTACGAAGCTGCGCGCCGTCATCCAGAACCGCGGAATTTCGGAGTGTTACGGCATCGAGGCCAAGCATGTTTATTCCGCGACCTTTGCCTATGGCGCGGGCCTTGCTGGCATAGCCGGCGCGCTGATCACGCCGCTTTTCAGCACCATCCCGACAATGGGCACCGGGCTGGTGGTCGATGCGTTTCTCGTGGTCATCGTGGGCGGCCTGGGCAGCCTGATCGGCGCGGCGTCGGCCTCCGTCCTGATCGGCGAGGCGACCGCGCTGTTCTCGATGCTTCTGAACGACACGCTCGGCCGGATCGCCGTGCTGGCGGGCATCATCATCCTGATCCGCTTCCGTCCGCGCGGTCTGTTCCCATCCGATACACGCCGCTGAGGTTCCCGAAATGAAATCCAGACTCTCGATCGATATCGCAGCACTCGTGCTTTTCGCCGCCGTCATCATGCTGGGTGTGCCGGTGCTGATGGGCTTCGACGGCTTCGAGCTCAACACATTTTCCCGCTACATCGCGCTCGCGATCCTTTCCATGGCCCTCGCCCTGTCTTGGGGCACGGCGGGTCTGCTCAATCTGGGGCAGGCCGCGACATTCGGGATGGGGTCGTATGCGATGGCCATGCACCTTAAATTGCAGGCCAGCAACGGCATGCCCGACTTCATGGGCTGGAACAACGTGCCCGAGCTGCCGCTCATCTGGGTGCCGTTCCATTCGCTCTGGTTCACCCTGCTGGCCGGATTGCTGGTGCCCGCATTCGTGGGCGGGCTGATCGCGGTGTTCATGTTCCGTGCACGTATTGCCGGGGTGTTCGTGGCCATCATCACGCTGGCATTCCTGGTGGCGTTCCAGCTGGTCGTGATCGAGCAGCAGGGGCTGACCGGCGGGCAGAACGGCCTTACGGGGCTTGCGCAACTCGCGTTGCCCGGCTGGACGGTCGACCCCTACAGCACCGGGTTCTACTACCTTGTGGCCGCCTGCCTGATGGTGGCGCTGACCCTTGGCCTTTACCTCAATCACAGCAAGTTCGGGCTGGTGCTGCGCGCCATCCGCGAGGACGCGGACCGGACACGGTTCTTCGGCTACAATGTTGCAAGCTATCAGTCGGTGGTCTTTTGCATCTCCGCCGCGCTCGCCGGTTGGGCCGGCATGCTCTACACGTTGGTGCTCGAATTTGCCTCGCCCACCTACATGAGCGTGTCCTTCAGCCTTGCCATCGTCATCTGGTGCGCGGTCGGAGGGCGTGAGTCCGTCCTTGCCGCGGCGATCGGCGCAATCCTCGTCAACATGCTGGAGGGGCGTCTCTCGGACGTCTTCGTCGAGGGGTGGCACCTGATGCTGGGCGTGATCTTCGTGCTGGTGGTGATGTTCATGCCGCGCGGCCTCTACGGCCTTGTCGTCGACGCCGCGCACTGGCTCGCCCGCCTCCGCCGGAAAGCGCCGCAGCCCGATGAGGGGCTCGCCGCGAGTGACCTCAAGCCCAGCCAGGAGCAGTGACCATGCAACAGTTGCAAGTAACGGACCTGCATGTCGAGTTCGGCGGATTGCGCGCGGTCGACGGGCTGACCTTCAACGTCGCGCGGGGCGAGATACTGTGCCTGCTCGGTCCAAACGGCGCAGGGAAGTCGACGACGCTCGACCTCATCTGCGGAAAGACACAGCCGACCGACGGCTCCATCCTGTTCGAGGGTACCGAGATTTCGCGCTCGCTGGAATTCCACAGGGCGCGGCTGGGGATCGGACGCAAGTTTCAGGTTCCCTCTGTCTACAAGGATCTCACCGTCGCCGAGAACCTGTCGGTCGCCATGTCCACGCGGCCGGGAATATGGCACGCGATCAGCCGGTTGGCGATGTCCAACACGGCGCGGTCCGGCGAGATACTGGAACGCGTCGGCATCGCCGACAAGTCGGACGCTCTGGCGGGCAACCTGTCCCATGGCGAGATGCAATGGCTCGAGATCGCGATGCTGATCGCGCAGGACAGCCAGTTGATCCTGATGGACGAGCCGACCGCCGGCATGACCGTGCACGAGACAGAGCGTACCGCCGAGATCTTTCGCTCGCTGAGTGCCAACCACACCCTGATCGTGGTCGAGCATGACATGTCCTTCGTGCGCACCGTTGCCGACCGGATCATCGTCATGAACCGCGGGGCAATCCTGGCCGAGGGGTCGATCGAGGAGATCGAGGCGAACGACGACGTCAAGACAGCATATTTGGGGCACTGACCGATGGAAAGCATGCACGCAAGGGACCTGTTCTCGTTCTACGGCAAAAGTCCGGTCATCCAGGGCGTGTCGTTCGATCTGGCCGCGGGCGAGTTCCTGGCCATTCTCGGCCGAAACGGCGTCGGCAAGACCACGCTGCTCAAGTCGATCATGGGGCTCACCGACGCCTGCGAGGGCGGCCTGGTGTTCGGCGACACAGATCTTCTGCGGCTGGAGACGCCGGACAGGGCGAGGCTGGGGATCGGTTATATCCCGCAGGGACGCGAGATCATTCCCAACTTCACCGTGCGCGAAAACATCCTGATGGGCTGTTTCGCCCGCACGGACGGCAAACGGGAGATCCCCGAATACCTGTTCGAGATGTTCCCGATCCTGGATGAATTCATCTCGCGCAAGGGCGGCGACTTGTCGGGCGGGCAGCAACAGCAGCTGGCGATTGCCCGGGCGCTGGCGATGGACCCCAAGATCCTGATCCTCGACGAACCGACCGAGGGCATCCAGCCGAACATCGTCAAACAGATCGAGGATGCGATCATCCGGCTCAACCGTGAGCGTGGCCTCGGCATCATTCTGGTCGAGCAGAACGTGCCGTTCGCACGCGAGGCTTCCGACAGATTCCTATTGCTCGACAAGGGGCGCATCGTTCTGGACGGCCGCTCCGACGAGCTGACCGACTCCGTCGTGGAGGAACACCTGACCTTCTGACAAGGCAGGATTTTTTGGAACCGCAAGATCAACAGGAGAGGAGAAGAGAATGAGACACGGAGATATCTCCAGCAGCGATGACACGGTGGGCGTCGCGGTCGTCAACTACAAGATGCCGCGCCTGCACACCAAGGCCGAGGTGCTGGAAAACGCGCAGAAGATCGCCGACATGATCGAGGGCATGAAGGTCGGCCTGCCGGGCATGGACCTCGTGGTTTTCCCCGAGTACAGTACGCATGGCATCATGTACGATCCCGACGAGATGATGGAGACCGCCTCCACCGTTCCCGGCGAGGAAACCGAGATCTTCGCGGCCGCCTGCCGCAAGGCCAATACCTGGGGCGTCTTCTCGCTCACCGGCGAGCGCCACGAGGAGCACCCGAAGAAGACCCCTTACAACACGCTCATCCTGATGAACAACAAGGGTGAGGTCGTGCAGAAGTATCGCAAGATCCTGCCGTGGAACCCCATCGAGGGCTGGTATCCCGGCGACAAGACGTATGTCGTGGAGGGGCCAAAGGGGCTCAAGGTGAGCCTCATCATCTGTGACGACGGCAACTATCCCGAGATCTGGCGCGATTGCGCGATGAAAGGGGCCGAGCTGATCGTGCGGTGCCAGGGCTACATGTACCCCGCCAAGGAACAGCAGGTGGTCATGGCCAAATCGATGGCCTGGGCGAACAACAGCTATGTCGCGGTATCGAATGCCGCTGGTTTCGATGGCGTCTACAGCTACTTCGGCCATTCCGCGATCATCGGCTTCGACGGACGCACCTTGGGCGAATGCGGCGAAGAGGAGATGGGCATCCAGTACGCGCAGCTCTCGATCCCCGAGATCCGCGATGCCCGTGCCAACGACCAGTCGCAGAACCATCTCTTCAAGCTTCTGCACCGCGGTTACACCGGGGTTCACGCCTCCGGTGACGGCGACAAGGGCGTGGCCGAGTGCCCGTTCGATTTCTACCGCAACTGGGTCAACGACGCCGAGAAAACGCGCGAGGAGGTCGAGAAATTCACCCGCTCGACGATCGGTGTGGCCTCGTGCCCGGTCGGCAACCTGCCCACCGGCGCCAAGGAAAAAGAGGCCAAGTGAGAACCGCAAGACCAGGTGACAAGGGGCGGGGGCACCGCCCCTTGTCATCGGCATGCCGGCAGTTCCGGCGCTAGATGACACGGGAGATTCAATGCCCTTCCTGACCGATCGGATGCATGACACGGCACGCCGGGAAAAGCTGGACCGGGCGCTGGCCGATGAAAACGCGCCCGCCGCGCCGCCGCATCACACGGGGGATGGTGAAACGTCGAGCCATGCCCTGAAGACGCGATTTACCTTCGATACGGCGCAGGTCGAGGCGGAATTGCGCGCAGCCATCATCGGGCAGGACGAGAGCCTCGAACAGATCCTTGAGATCCTCAAGGTCGTGCGCGCCGACATCGGTGATCCGCGCAAGCCTCTGGCGACGATCCTGCTCTGCGGGCCGACAGGGGTGGGCAAGACCGAGACGGTGCGCACCATCGCGCGCGCGTTCTACGGCGATGCCGATGCGTTCTGTCGTATCGACATGAATACGCTTTCGCAGGAACATTACGCTGCCGCCCTCACCGGGGCGCCGCCCGGATATGTCGGCTCCAAGGAAGGCACGACGATACTCGATCAGGAGTTGATCGAAGGCACCCGCAACCTGCCTGGCCTTGTATTGTTCGACGAACTGGAAAAAGCCAGCAACGAGGTCGCTCTGGCTCTCATGAATGCCTTTGACAACGGGCTGCTTACCGTTGCGTCAGGTGAAAAGACCTATTCGTTCCGCAATGCGCTCGTGTTCATGTCATCCAACCTCGGGGCGCGCGAGCTCATGGACGCCGACAAGGCTGGCGTGCGCGGCCTTTGGCAAAGGATGAGGGCACCGGGCAGAACGCGGCGCGAGCGCGCCCACGACATCGCCATGAAAAGCCTTCTGGACAGGTTCCCGCCGGAATTCGTCAACCGGATCGATCACGTCGATACGTTCAACTGGATTTCACGCGAAATGATGCCGTCGCTCGTCGACGTGGAGCTTGCCCGGCTCAATCGCCGCCTGAGAAAGCATGACATGGAACTGCGCCTGACCGGCACGGTCAGGGAGTTTCTATCTTCCGTCGGGTATGACAAACGCTTCGGTGCGCGCGGATTGCGGCGGGCGATGCGGCGTCACTTGGAATTTCCGCTTGCCCGGTTCCTCCTGGATGGGCAGGCGGCCGCGCCCCCCGAGAACGCGACGGCCACGGTTGCGCAGCTGCTGGCGGATCGGCAGAACGGTCACATCTCGTTCGAATACGCATGAATATGGATAAGTCTCTGTGAACAACATGGATAGCTGGAAAATCGGTCTTCTTTTTTCGACGACGGGCGTGACGTCCATCATCGAGCAGTCGCAACTCAACGGCGCGCTGCTGGCAATCGACGAGGTGAACGACCGGGGCGGCATTCTCGGGCGGAGACTGGAGGCGACCAGCTACGATCCCGGCTCGGTTGTCGCGCGGTACGGCGAACTTGCCGAGCGGCTGATCGTGGATGACAAGATCTCGGTGATTTTCGGCTGTTACATGTCGTCCTCCCGCAAGGAGGTGCTGCCGGTGGTGGAACGGCGCAACGCGCTGTTCTTCTACCCGACGCTATACGAGGGTTTCGAATATTCACCGAATGTAATATATGGCGGAGCCTGTCCGAACCAGAACAGCGTCCCTCTGGCGAATTATCTCATGAATGCATATGGAAAACGGTTCTTCTTCGTGGGGTCCGACTACATCTACCCGCGGGAATCGAACCGTGTCATGCGTCACGTCCTGCGGCAGGGCGGCGGCGAGGTCGTCGGGGAGCGCTATTTCGACCTCGAGGCAACCCAGAAGGACTTCGAAGCCGTGGTGGACGAGATCAATGCGGTCAAGCCGGACGCCGTCTTTTCGACCGTGGTCGGACAGGCCTGCATCGAGTTCTATCGCGCTTATCATGCTGCAGGTGGTGACGGGCGCGACTGCCCCATCGCAAGCCTTACCACGAACGAGGGAGAGATTGCCGCCATCGGCGCCGAGGCGTCGGTCGGGCACATAACCGCGGCGCCCTATTTCCGGTCTATCAACACCCCGGCGAACCGCCGCTTCCTGAAAGCCTACGAGAAGAAATTCGGGTCCACGATCGACGTCACGAGTTGCTGCGAAGCGGCCTACAGCCAGGTCCACATGTTCGCGGCCGCCCTGGAAGAGGCACAGGACATGGACCCCGACGCGTTGCGCGAGGCGCTTTTGGGGGCCACGTTCGATGCGCCCCAGGGCCAGGTAAAGATCGACCCCGACAACAACCACACCTACCTGCAGGCACGGATAGCCAAGGTGAACGACCGGGGCGAGTTCATCGTGGAGAACAAGGTGCGGCGCGCGATCAAGCCCGATCCCTATCTCGTCTATCCCGCGATCCACGACTGGAGTTTCCGAACCCACAAGGTAGTGGCCAACGGCGTGTCTCATGAATGACCTGATCCAGGATTTGCGTGATCTGCACGTGCTGCTGGTGCATCCCCGCGACCGCAGCGCGGACGAACTTCTGCAGCAGGTCAACCGGATCGGGTGCAACTTCGAACACATGTGGCCGCTGCCCAAGACGCTGCCGGACAAGTTCGATCTCACATTCGTCGACGTGACCGACCAGACGGCCCGCGGCCTCAAGAGCTTTCTGACAAGCCGTGAACAGCCGAGCACGGTCGTTGCGATCATCGGGTACGAGAACCCGTCTGTGCTGGACCTGATCTTCGAGATCGGGGCCCACGCCGTGCTGGCCAAGCCGCTGCGGGCGACGGGGGTGCTGACCAGCATGATCATGGCGCGCCGCTTCTGGGCCGAGCAGCTGCGCTTCAAGAAGGACATGAAAAAGCTGCAGGAAAAGCTGGAGAACGTTCAAAAGGTGAACGATGCCAAGTTCATCCTGATGCGCCATCGGGGGATTTCCGAACGCGAGGCCTACGAACTCATCCGCAAGCAAGCCATGGTCAAGCGCAAGACCACGAGCGAGATCGCGCAGTCGATCATCAACGCAGAAAGCATCCTGAGCGACCTCGGCGGAAGCTGACCCGACCGGTATACGCCCGGCACATCCAGAACGGTCGCCGCGTGGTTCCCGCGGGCCGATCAGAGCGCATCCTGCATTGCCCCCTGCATTTCGTGGATCGAGCGTTCTAGGTGGGACGACAACGCCCGGGCCGTCAACGATTTCGTGGCGTATCCGGGTGTCAGGATCGACACGCCGGTGCTGATCAGGGGGCGGAACCGGCGGACGACGAGGTTTTCCGCCGTCCTGCCCTGGACGATGTAGCCATAGGCCGTGATCATGTCGCAGATCATGTAGCACATCCCGGCCGAAACGAATTGCAGGCCCGGCAGCGACGTGCGCAGTTCGACCCGCGTCTTGAGGGTGCAGCCGGCCCGTTCGAAAACCGCCGCGGTCTGCACCGTCGTGTCATGGTTTTCAAAAAGCATCGCCATCGGCCGCCCGTCGAGATCGCGGGGACCGATTTCGCCCTGTTGCGCCAGCGGGTCGTCCGCACGCATCACGCAGACGCATTCAAGCTCGAAATCGGTCTGATCGATCGAGGCGCGGCGGACCGGCGTCTCGCAGAAACCGAGGTCGTATTGCTGCGACGCGATCATGTCCTCGATGACGCTCGACGAGCGCATGACCAGTTCGACGTCCAGATCGTCCTTGCCGGCGAGGAAGTCGGTGAGAAGGCGCGGCATGAAAAGCCCCGATGCCGCCGGGTGGCAGGCAATCCGCAGTTTTCCGGCCGCCAGCGCACGGATCTGGCTGATCGTTCGTTCCGTGCGTTCGAGGCGGTCGAGGATCTCCTCGCATTCCTCGAGGAAAAAACACGCCTCGGGCGTGGGCGTGAGCTTGCCATGCTCGCGTACGAACAGGCTGAAACCCAGCTCGTCCTCCAGCGTGGAGATCATCGAGCTGACCGCGGGCTGCGTGCGCATCACCGCGCGCGCGGCCTGCGAGATCGACCCGCTGCGCATCACCTCGCGGAAGGTCGCGATCTGGCGGAGGGAAATGTTCATGATGACCCATAAATATGATTTATCGAGTTAAAGCTATTTTGAAATTGATTTTATGAATCCTGTCCAGTGAAATCTCGTTTGCCGGCGGTCACGACCCGCCGCGAGGGAGGAAACATGGACACGTTCGCGAGATACCTGCTGACAGGCCTGATCTGTCTCGTGGCGCTCGGCCAGTTCGTCCAGGTCATCACCCGCTACGTTCTGCAGGTTCCGGTGATGGGGCTTGAGGAGACGATGCTCTACCCGACCCTGTGGCTTTATATCCTCGGGGCGGTGAACGCATCGCGCGAGGATACGCATATCCGCGCGAACGTGCTGGAAATCGCCATCAAGAGCCCCCGGGGCCACACCATCCTTGCCATCGTTGGCGAGGTGATCAGCCTGGTCGTCGGCCTGTGGCTGCTCGGCTGGGCGTGGGATTTCACCAGCTATGCCTGGCGCGTCTGGAAGGAAAGCCCGACCCTCTACATCCCGACCTTCTATTCCGACGTGGCGCTGATGATCGGGCTTGGCCTGATGATGCTCTACACGGCCACGCATCTTGTCCGTCACGTCAAGGCCCTGCGCAGGCACGGAGGCCCCCGATGATCGAGATCGCGCTTCTGGCCATTGCCGTTCTGGTGATCACGCTGACACTTGGCGTGCCGCTGCCCTACTGCTTCGGCGGCGCGCTCATGGTGATGTATTTCCTGGGCGACGTGACCATGAAGGGCATGATGTTGTGGGGGTTTCAGCAGCTGGGCAACCCCGTGCTGCTTGCCATTCCGCTTTTCGTCCTGGCCGGCACGATCATGTCGGCCAGCGGTATCGCCGCGAGCCTTCTGAAATTCGTCAACGCCTTCATCGGGCATGTGCGCGGCGGCCTTGGCGTGGTTGCCGCGGTGAGTTGCGCCATCATCGGGGCCATCTCCGGCTCTGGCCTCACGGGCATCGCCGCGATCGGCCCGCTGCTGATCCCCGAGATGGAAAAGCGCGGCTATCCCCGTGAATACGCCACCGCGCTCATCGCCAATTCCTCGATCCTTGGCCTGCTGATCCCGCCCTCTGTCACGATGATTGTCTACGGGTGGGTGACCGACACCTCGATCCTGGCCTGCTTTCTCGCGACGCTGGGGCCAGGGCTGCTCATCATGTTCAATTTCTCGGTCATGAACCTGTGGATGAGCCGCAAGTTCAACCTCGTCCTCGATGACAAGCCGGGCTTTTCGGAATTCACCTCCAAGGTCGCGCGCAACGGGTTCAACGCGACGCCCGCGCTGCTGATGCCGATCATCATCCTGGGCGGCATCTATGGCGGGATCATGACGCCGACCGAGGCGGCCGCGATCTCGGTCATCTACGCGCTGCCGGTGGGCTTCTTCATCTATCGCGGGCTCAAGTGGGGCACGTTCCTGGAGGCCGGCAAGGAGGCCGCGACAGCCGTTGGCGCCATCATGCTGATGATCCTGTTCTCGATGATCCTCAGCCAGATGTTCGTCTACGAGGCGATCCCGCAGAAGATGGTCAGCGCCATTTTCGAGGTGACCGACAACAAGGTTCTGCTGCTGATCTTCATCAACATCCTGCTGTTTCTCGTGGGCATGGTCGTCAACGACGTGACCGCCATTATCCTGATCGCGCCGCTGCTGCTGCCGCTGATGAACGCGATCGGGGTCAGCCCGGTGCAGTTCGCCGCCATCATGGGCGTCAACACGGCCATGGGCGGGGTCACCCCACCATATGCCTCGATCCTCTATCTCGGCGCCCGGATCGGAAACGTGAAGGTCACCAAGGTCATCCCGCCCGCGATGGTCCTGATCCTGACCGGCTACGTGCCTGTCGTGTTCCTGACGTCGCTCTGGCCCGACCTGTCGCTCTTCCTGCCCGAGCTCTTCGGCTACTGACCGCCATTCAAGTTCAATCACCTGAGAGGAGACCAATCCCATGAAACATTTCCTGACCAGCACCGCCGCCGCGGCTCTTGTCGCCATCGGCAGCATGGCCGGCGCGGCTGACCTCAAGATGAGTCACGTGCGCCCGCAGGACGCCACCATCGACAAGGAGCTGCGCGCGTTTTCCGAAAACGTGTCCGAGGCGACGGGCGGCGAGGTGTCGATCAACGTGTTCCCCGCGTCGGCGCTTGGCGACTACACGACCGTGCAGGAACGCATCAGCGTCGGCGCGATCGAGATGGCGACCCAGCCCGCCGCCACCGGCGCCGACCGGCGGATGCAGATCAGCTCGTTCCCCTACCTTGCCAACAGCTGGGAAGAGGCGCGGGAGATCTATGGCCCCGATGGCCCGGTGCGCGCGGTCATGGCCGACCTCTACGCCGAGCAGGGCATCACGATGCTCGCCGCCTATCCGGTTTATTTCGGGGGTATCTCGCTCAACACCGATCCGGTCAGCCCCGGCTCGGTCGAGGACAAGGGCATCAAGGTGCGGGTGCCGGGCATCAAGTCGTTCCAGCTGACCGGCGAGGCGCTTGGCTATATCCCGTCGCCCATCCCGTTTTCCGAGGCGTTCACCGCCATCCAGACGGGCGTGGTCGATGGCGTGATCGGCTCGGGCGCGGAAGGCTACTACGCCTCCTTCCGTGATGTGACCAAGGCCTACATCCCGGCCAACACCCATTTCGAGGTCTGGTACATGATTATTTCCACGGAATCGCTCAACGGACTCGACGAAGAGGATCAGGCCGCGCTCAGGGCAGCGGCGCAGGACTTCGAGGCGACCCGCTGGACCGTCGCCGAAGAGGACCAGGGCAAGTGGGAACAGCGTCTTGCCGACGAGTTGGGGACCAACGTGGTGGACCTGACCGACGAGCAGCTTGCCGCCATGGCCGAGAAGGTGCGCGCGGATGTCTGGCCGGTCGTGCTGGAGGATGTGGGCGCCGAGTGGGGCCAGGGCATTCTGGATCAGATCGGCAAGTAAGCCGGTTCCCGGCGGAGGGGGGGGGGGGGGGGGGGGGGGGGGGGGGGGGGGGGGGGGGGGGGGGGGGGGGGGGGGGGGGGGGGGGGGGGGGGGGTGGGGGGGGGGGGTGTGGGGGTTTTTTTTTTTTGTTTTTTTTTTTGTGGGGGGGGGGGGGGGGGGGCCCCCCCCCCCCCCCCCGCTTCCGTGCAATCGCGTGACACGAAAGGAGGCCGCGGGGATGGAAGCAGACTATGCCATTATCGGTGGTGGCGTTGTCGGCCTGTCCATCGCCTGGGGTCTTCTGACGCGGGGCAAGCGGGTGATCGTCCTTGACGGAGAGGACGGCGCCTTCCGGGCCAGCCGGGGGAACTTCGGCCTTGTCTGGGTTCAGTCCAAGGGGATGAACCAGCCGCGCTATGCCCGCTGGTCGCAGCAATCCGCCGCCATCTGGGCCGATTTCGCCCGAACCCTGGGCGAGGAGACGGGCCAGACTGTGCCGCTGGAGCAAAAGGGCGGTTACGATTTCCATTTTTCCGAGGAAACGCTTCACGCCACGGTCGAGAAGTATGAAAGGCTGAAGGCCGCTCTTGGTGGCGATTACCCTTACGATGTTCTGGGCCACAACGCGCTGCGCAAGGAAGAGCCCAATATCGGACCCAAGGTCGTCGGCGCGATCCTTCACCACCAGGACGGCCACGCCAACCCGCTGCGCCTTCTGATGGCGCTGGCCGCGGGCGTCAGGCAACGGGGCGGCACCGTGCTCAACGGCAAGACCGTGGCGGATGTCACCAAGCCCGGCATGTTCCGTGTTCTCTGCTCGGACGAAACCGAGGTGCGAGCGGAAAGGATCATTCTCTCCGCCGGGCTCGGGGCTGCCGTGCTTGGTCCGAAGCTGGGTTTCAAGGCGCCGGTGCGGCCGCAGCGGGGGCAGGTACTGATCACCGAGAAACTGCCAAAGATGATCAACCGCCCCTCGCTCATTGCCCGGCAGGTGGACGAGGGTGGCATTCAGATCGGCGCCACGAACGAAGAGGTCGGCCACGATGACGGCGTGACGCAAAATGGCCTGTCGGGACTCGCCGCCGAAGCGATCGCCGCCTACCCGGATCTGGCCCGCGCCCAGCTGGTGCGCAGCTGGGGGGCGCTGCGCGTGCTGACCCCCGATGGCCTGCCGATTTACCAGCAAAGCCAAGAGATGCCGGGCGCGTTTCTGGTGACCTGCCACAGCGGCATCACGCTTGCCGCGGCCCATGCCCGGCTCTTGCCGGACTGGCTCGAGCGGACGGGGGCCGCGCCGGACCTGGAGGTGTTCAGTGAAGACCGCTTCGCCGTTTCTTGAACTCGACGACAGGCCGCGCGTGCCGGTCACGCTGGATGGCCAGCGCGTCGATCTGCGCGAGGGCGAGAACCTGGCCGCGGCGCTGCTTGCCGCCGGGCTGCGCAGCTTTCGCCGCACCCACGTCTCGGGCGCGCCCCGCGCGCCGTTCTGCATGATGGGTGCCTGTTTCGACTGCATGGTGGAGATTGACGGCGTGGCGCGCCAGGCCTGCATGGTCGAGGTCTCGCGCGGCCTTGTGATCACGCGCCCCGGGCCAGATGCGCAGCAAGGAGCGAGCGATGCAGCGAACTGACGTGCTGGTGATCGGCGCGGGCCCGGCGGGAATGGCGGCCGCGTCGACCGCGGCCCGGCACGGCGCCGCCGTTACCCTGCTCGACGAACAACCCCGCCCCGGCGGGCAGATCTACCGCGATGTCGATCGCAGGGGGCCGGGGCGCGCCAAGATCCTCGGCGCGGATTACCTGCATGGCGCGCAGCTGACGGACGATTTGCGCGACGCCCCGGTTGTCCATCTCGACGGCGCCGTGGCCTGGGCGATCGAGGACCGGTTCCGCGTTTCCTACACGCGGCGCGGGCGCGGCGCCCAGATCGAGGCCAAATCCCTGATCCTTGCCACCGGCGCGCTGGAGCGCCCGATGCCGGTGCCGGGCTGGACGCTGCCGGGCGTGATGACGGCCGGGGCTGCGCAGATCCTGCTCAAGCAGTCGGGCGTGCTGCCGCGCCGCGCGGTGCTCGTGGGGTGCGGCCCGCTTGTCTATCTCATCGCGGCGCAGATGGTGCGGGCGGGCACGCCGCCCGTTGCGCTGGTCGAGACGCAGACGCGCGGTAACCTTATGGGCGCGGCACGTCATCTGGGCGGGGCGCTGCGCGGCTGGCGGTATCTTGCAAAGGGTGTGAAACTCCTGTCCGAAATCCGGCGGGCGCGGGTGCCACGTCATACCGGCGCCAGCGGGATCGCGATCGAAGGGGAGACCGAGGCGCAGGCCGTGACCTTCCAAAGCGGGGGGCGGTCGCACCGGATCGGCTGTGACACGGTCCTGCTGCATCACGGTGTCGTCCCGAACGTCCAGGCGGCGCGATCCATCGGCGTGACGCACAGGTGGGACAAGGCGCAACACTGCTTTTCACCGATCGTCGATAGTTGGGGCGCAACGGATGTCGACGGCGTCATGATCACGGGGGACGGGGCCGGCATCGGCGGCGCGCGGGTGGCCGAGTTGTCGGGGCGGATCGCCGCGCTCGGGGCCGTGGAGCGGCTGGGCAGACTCACGGAAGAAGAGCGTGACAGGCTGGCGGCGCCGCTCTGCCGCGCGCGCGACCGCGAGGCCGCCGTCCGGCCGTTTCTCGATGCCGCCTACCCACCACTTGCCGAGGCCCTGTCGCCGGCCGACGAAACCATTGTCTGCCGCTGCGAAGAGGTTACCGCCGGCGACATCCGCGGCTATGCCCGGCTTGGCTGTCTGGGGCCAAACCAGGCCAAGGCGTTCGGCCGGTCCGGCATGGGGCCGTGCCAGGGACGGTTCTGCGGCCTGTCCGTGACCTGGCTGCTGGCGCAGGCCAACGGGCAGAGCCCCGACGCGACGGGGTATTACCGGATCCGCCCGCCGCTAAAACCGGTGACGCTGGGTGAACTGGCGGCCATGCAGGACACCGCCGCGGACGCGGCCGACTAGGAGGGACAGATGATCGAACGGATCGAAACGGGACCCCGTATGAGCAAGATCGTCAAGCATGGCGGCACCGCCTATTTCTGCGGGCAGGTCGGCGCGGGAAACGGTGTGGCCGAGCAGACCCGCGATTGCCTGTCGCGCATCGACGCGTTGCTGGCCCGGGCCGGATCGTCTCGCGAGCGGATGTTGCAGGCGACCATCTGGCTTGCCGACATGGCTGATTTCGAGGAGATGAATGCCGTCTGGGATGCCTGGGTGCCCGAGGGGCATGCGCCGGCGCGCGCCTGCGGCGAGGCAAAGCTGGCGCGGCCCGAACTCAGGGTGGAGATCATCCTGACGGTGGCCTGCGATCCGTGACGCCGGGCAGGGCGCTCAAGCGGTGCGTGAGGGCCGGGCCTTGCGTGGCGGCGGTGACCGGACCGCGCAAGGGCATCGAGCGCGGAAAGCGGGGCGACTGCGGCTTCGGCCTTGGATTGGCCGGCCCCGTCTGGCTGCACGCGCTCGCGGAATATCGCAACCGCCCGCCCCGTGCCGGGATGAAGCCCCGCGCGCCGGACGAGAGCCCAACCAGCGCCGGTCTGAAAGTGGCGGTCGAAGTATGACAGGATGAGAGTGTCCGATGCCCGGAGGTTGCAGCCACTTGAGGCCCAGAACGCAAATCTGAAAAAAGTTGCCGCCGGACATGTTCGGACCGGTGTCAACCGGGTGACAGCGATCCTGCCGAGTCAGCGCAGAGCGCGCGTCATTCCGCAAGAGCCAAGACGCGCTTCCTCCGGCTCGGGGGCCGCGCCGACCGCGATCTGGCCTGGCGCGATCAACCTGCGCATCGGCGGGGTTTCGAACGGCTCCGTCCGTTCCGGCGCCTGCAAAGCCTGTCACCGGATGCCGCGAGGGCCGGCCGGTTCAGCTGCGGGCGGCACAATCCGTTCGCACCAACCGGCGGCCCCGGTGTGCATGACGAACAACACGTGAAAAGCGCCATCGCGGACACGGTTCGGTTCTGTCCGTTACTCCGGCGGCGTATCCGCTGCGTTGGCCCGGGCCGTTTCGAAAGCTGTCATCAGGGCCGCGAGATAGGCGATCGTGTCGCTTGTTGCCTCTTCCAGATCGCAGGCCGCAGCGCGGGTCACGGCCAGCCGCCCGTCCGTCCCGCGCGACCCAGCCCTTTTCCTGCAGGATCGCCACCTTGCGCCGCACGGTCTCTCGCGGGATGCCGGAATACTCGGCCACGGACTGCATGTTGATCGGCCGCTGCCTGTCGTCATGGTCTTGCCCGCGGGTCATGCGCCCCCCATCGGCAAGCCGCGCGTTCCAAAGCTGCGGGCGCGTTCTGCTGCCGATCACGGCCAGAACCAGGGCAAGGTCCAGATCGCCATCTAGGCGCGCCCGAAGTTGCATGAGCAGACGGGAGCATGCGGCGAGGTGCACGGGCCATATTGTGCCGAAGTTGGATTTTATGAACTCCGCGTGCGTGCTGTCGGGCGATGGCATGGGCGGAGTCCTCCCGGCTGTTGCCCATTTCGGGCGCCGTGGGCGTTGTGGCGCAGGCAATTGCGGGTACTCTATCAAGAACTGGGTCATTTCACGAGCGCTCAAGGTGCCCGATCTTCCCGTGACAGTCAGCCCCGGCCACGACCAAGCGGGGCGCCGCCGTTCAGGGTCTTGTCGACAACGTGGCCATTACGCTTGCCTTGCCGTCGGCACCGTATTGTTTGTGGCGTGCACGGGGGGCTCGGCCGGTGCGGCGGAGCGGGATCCGATGCTGTTGCACGATGCGAACGGCCTCACGCTGCGTGGACATCTGCAGTTCGGGCTGAACGCGGTCAGCGAAAGCAACCTTTTCTGGGACCTTGCCTCGGTGACCGCGCCGGGCAGCGGGTTCGACCCGGACACGGAGTGGCTGGAGGGATATATAAAGCCGGGGTTGAGCTTTTCGTATCAACTCGACGCGAGTGCGCAACTCTACGGCAAGCTCTCTGCGGTGTCATCTGACCTGCCACTGAACTTTCATCCAGCCGGAATCGGAGCCCTTTGGGTTCATACGCCGACAAGCGCAGGTGGAGCAACCGACATCCGTGCGGAGCTTTCAGATGGCGCAGCGCGGGTGTCGGTTGCGGTGGTGAGATGTTCGGCGAATGCCCTGGGCGTCC
>NZ_JBISDG010000042.1:0-27652 GCF_044472985.1 Roseovarius salis
CGCCGATACCGGCCTCTACGAGCTGCGCTACGTCCTCGACGAGGGCGACAGGACGCTCGCCACCGCGACGATCGAGATCACCGCGCCGGAGGTCACCATAGACGGCCCGGAAAAGATACGCGCGGGTGACAGGATGAAGGTGTCGTGGACCGGGGCGGTTCACAAGGATGACTATGTCACCATCGTCCCTGTCGGCACACCCGACGAGGAATCCGGTGATTACGCACGGGTCAGGGACCGCTCGGAGGTGAAATTGGAGGCGCCGGATCAGCCGGGGCTTTACGAGTTGCGTTATATCCTTGAAGAAGGCCGGCGTGTCCTCGCCCGGCGGCCCGTCGAGGTGCTGGCAGAGGATGCCGCGCTCAATACCGGGGCGCGGTTGACGGCACCGGACACGGCCACAGCCGGGAGCCGGATCGAGGTCGGCTGGACCGTGGAGCGTGAGAGCGCTGACCAGCGGATCACCATTGCCCGCGCCGAGCAGGCGATTTTTACCTGGGTCGAAGCGGTCAAGATATCGGGCACCCCGCCCGCCGCCATTGACGTGCCGGACGCGCCCGGCGCCTATGAGCTGCGCTTCCTCGATGTCAGCAACCAGGAGGTCCTGGCGCGCAAGGTGATCACAGTCGAATAGGCGCCGGGGCTGGCGGTGCTCAGCGCACCGTCATGACCGTGCACTCCGCGTGCTGGTTCACCTTGTGCGCGACGCTGCCCATCAACAGGGTCTTGAGCCTGCCGAGCCCGCGATGGCCGACCACGATCATGTCGGCGCCGGCCTCGTCGGCCATTTCCAGGATTCCCTCTGCCGGGTCCTCGTTCCTGGTCAGGGTATCCACCTTGGTCACGCCCGCCTCCTTGGCGCGGTCGACGGCGCGGCGGACGATCTCGTCGCCCATCAGGGTGATCATGCGCACGGTATCCGAAGAGGGACGCGAGCTGGCGAACAGATCCCCGCCGCCCGAACCGCTGAGCAATTCGAAATCGACATCCGAGCTTTTCTTTACCGAATCGACAATGTGTTCGACATCAGCCATCCGCGCCAGTTCCTTGGACGGGCGACCGAACTGCATGACATGGCCGATGGTCAGGGGCACGTCGAAGTTGGCCGCGATCTCCGCGGCGAGGTCAATCGCCTTGAGGGCCGTGTCGGATCCGTCCGTGGCCACGAAAATATGCTGTTTCATATGGTGTCCTCTCCCTTTTGCACACGGGCCGGACAATCGCAGCCCGCGGCCCTTGTCTTGGACGTTAACGCCGTACTGGAAACGGGAATTTGATCGGCGTCAAACGCGAGGATCAGTCGGAAAGCCCCGGCTCGTCAAGCATGTGCCGGCCGGCACGATCCTCGACCTCGATCACCCAGAGGTCCGGATCCACCGCGCGCTGACGCGCGATGGCGGCATCGACCTCTGGCTCGCCCCCCTCGGCCAGTGCGATCCACCGGCGCGCGCCGCTCTCCAGGTCGAAGCTGCGCTGAAAGGCGGCGGCGCGGCCATCCAGGGTATTGAGCTTGACCAGCACGGCGCCCGCGGTGTCATCGCCATGGGCGGTCACGAAAGCGGGAATACCGTTGAGCCGCAGCCGCGCCAGATAGGCGTGCACCCAGAATTCGGAGGTGAGCCGGCTCAACCGGCACCGTCCCGGTAGTCCAGCCCCATCTCGGAGTAGCGTTCCGCCTCGTCCAGCCAGCCGGGACGGACCTTCACCTGCACGAAGAGATGCACGCGCCGGCCGAGGAATTCCTCCAGTTCCGTGCGCGCGGCCTGGCTGACGGCTTTGATCGTCTCGCCCCCGCGCCCAAGCAGGATGCCCTTGTGTCCTTCGCGGGCGACGTAGATCACCTGGTCGATGCGGGCAGAGCCATCCTTGCGTTCTTGCCAGCTCTCGGTTTCGACCGTCAGCTGGTAGGGCAGTTCCTGATGCAGGCGCAGCGTCAGCTTCTCCCGCGTGATTTCGGCGGCGATCATGCGCATGGGCAGGTCGGCGATCTGGTCCTCCGGATAGAGCCAGGGCCCCTCGGGCAGTTCCGCCGCAAGCCATTGCCTGAGATCGTCGACGCCGTACCCCTTCTCTGCGGAGATCATGAAGGTGCGGGCGAAATCGAACCTGTCGTTCAACTGCTTGGCAAGCCCAAGCAGCGCGTCCGACTTTACACGGTCGATCTTGTTGATGGCCAGCGCGACGGTCCTGTCCTGTGCCACCTCGCCAAGACGGTCGAGAATCCGCTCCACGCCCTCGGTTACGCCCCGATGCGCCTCGACCAGCAATACGACGATGTCGGCATCCGCAGCGCCGGCCCATGCCGCCGTCACCATCGCGCGATCCAGCCGCCGTCGCGGCTTGAACAGGCCCGGTGTATCGACGAAGACAAGCTGCGCATCCCCCTCGATCGCCACGCCGCGCAGGCGGGCGCGCGTCGTTTGCACCTTGTGCGTGACGATCGACACCTTGGCCCCCACCATGCGGTTGAGCAGCGTGGACTTGCCGGCGTTCGGCTCTCCGATAAGCGCGATAAAACCGGCGCGGGTGGTCATGGCGTGGCCCTCGATGAACAAGCGGGCGCCAGTCTTAGCCTGTTTCCGCGCGGCTGGCCAGACGCGATCCCGGCAGGCCCGTTCAAGGTTTCTCCACCGCCGCCAGGAGCGCCTTGGCCGCCGTTTGTTCGGCCTGACGCTTGGAACCGGCGGTGGCCGATTCCGCCGCACCGTTGCTCAGCCTCACCTCGATCGTGAACCGCGGGTTGTGGTCGGGCCCGGACCGCGCGGTTTCGATATAGTCCGGCGGCGGCAAGCCGCGGGCCTGCGCCCATTCCTGTAATGCCGTCTTCGCGTCGCGGGCATCCTGCTTGACCGTATCGATCCGCGCCCCCCAGAGACGCAGCACAACGGCCCGTGCCGCTTCGTATCCGCCGTCGCGGTAGATCGCGGCAATCACCGCCTCCATGGCATCGCCCAGCAGGGCCTGCTTGCGCCGCCCGCCCGACATCATTTCGGACCGTCCGAGTTTCAGAACCTTGCCGAGATCGATTTCCCGGGCGACCTCTGCACAGGTTTCCTTGCGCACCAGCGCGTTGAACCGCGGGGCGAGCTGGCCTTCCTCGGCGGACTGGTCGCGTTCGAGCAGTGCCTCGGCCATGACAAGGCCCAGCACCCGGTCACCGAGGAATTCCAGCCGCTGGTTGTCGTCCCGGTTGGGGGATGACATCGAGGAATGCGTAACGGCGCGAACCAGCAGCTCGGGCCGGGCAAAGCTGTGGCCCAGGCGGGACTGGAAGGCTTTCAACTCGCCGGAGAGCTTCATTCCAGCTTCTCGAAGAACCTGTCGCCGCGCCATGTCCAGAAGAACAGCATGGAGCGCCCGGCCGAGGAGAACATGACGCGGCCCGCCCGGCCGATCAGGTTCTCGTAGGGAACGTAGCCGACGCCGCCGGCAGCCAGCGGAACGCGGCTGTCGGTGGAATTGTCACGGTTGTCACCCATGAAGAAATAGTGACCCGGCGGCACGTTGTACACGCCGGTGTTGTCCGTGGACTGGCGCGAGATGTTGAGGATGTTGTGCGACCGCCCGTTGGGCAGTGTCTCGATCTTGCGCGACTTGCGGCATTCCGCACCCATGCCCACCGGCGCGTTTTCGCAGCGTGGTGTCACCTGCAGGGGGCCTTGCCTCTGCTTGATTTCGGTGAAGGTGCCGGCATCCTCCAGCTCCACCGGTTCACCGTTGATGTGCAAAACGCCGTTCTTCATCTGGATGCGATCGCCGGGCAGCCCGACGACCCGCTTGATGAAATCTGTGCCCTGCACCGGATGGCGGAACACGATGATATCGCCGCGCTCGGGCTCGCTGCCCAGTACGCGCGTGTTGTCCCCGTCGAGAAACCCGCAGATGTCCTCGGCATCGATGTTGATACCCAGGCTGGCGATGCGGATCGTCGGGCACGAGGCATAGGAGTAGCCATAGGCCATCTTGTTGACGAAGAGGAAGTCGCCGATCAGCAGAGTGTCCTTCATCGACCCCGAAGGAATCCAGAACGGCTGAAAGAAAATGGTGCGGAATATGCCCGCGATGACCAGCGCCCAGAAGACCGTCTTGACGGTTTCCCACAACGCGCCCGATTTGCTGCCTTCCGCGGCCATGCCTGTTCCCTGCCCCTCGGTTGCCGGTCGATGCGGTTTTCATGGGCGGGCGGCGGGCGGGTGTCAAGTCACGGCTGCGCGGCGGTCCCGAGTGGACGGGCCTCGATCACGACGAAGGCCTGCGCCCATGGGTGATCATCCGTCAGCGTGACATGAATGATCGCCTCGTGACCCTCCGGCGTCATCTCTGCCAGCCGGTCGGCCGCCCACCCCGTCACCGCCATGACGGGCTGACCGGTGCCGAGGTTGCTCACGGCCATGTCCTTCCACGCGATTCCCATCCTCAGCCCCGTGCCCAGAGCCTTGGCGCACGCCTCCTTGGCCGCCCACCGCTTGGCATAGGTGCCGGGCGTGTCGGCGCGCCGTTCGGCCTTGCGCTGCTCGGTCTCCGTGAACACGCGGTTGCGAAACCGGTCCCCGAACCGGTCCAGCGTGCCGGCGATGCGGTCGATGTTGGCAAGATCGGTACCAATGCCGAGGATCATGGCCGACACTCCTTCAGGCCGCGAACAGCGGGAAACTTACCCCTAGGGCCCATGCGAGCGCCACCCCCAGCCCGAGGCCCGCGGTGGCAGGCCCGCAAGCACGCGCCGTTGCGCGCCCCATAACCCCGAAGGTGAGGTAGAAAAGCACGATCACCGGCGCGATCATGAGCAGGAAGAAAAGCCCCTCGAAATCAAGAGCCACGGCACCCCCCAGCGACAGCAGAAAGGCCAGCCGCCCGGCCACGCGCTGCCAGAGCGGCGCACCGTCCGCCAGCCAGCTATCCGCCAGCATGAACGGCACCGCCCCCGCACAGAGCAATGCGATGAGCGTAACGCGGTCGGCCGTCGGCCAGAAATTCGCGCCGTAACGATCCAGCGCCATGCCGAACACGAGGATTGCCCACGCCAACAGCAGCACCGCCCCGCCAAGGTCGGGCCGTTCGGGCGGTCCCTTGAACCACCACAAGAGCCCCGCCTGCATGATCCCGAATATCCCGAGATGCAACACGAGGTAGTCCGCCACCAGCACCGGCAGGAACGAGGTATCGAAAAGCGTTGCGGCCAACGGCGTGGCCAGCGCCGGGACAACCGTTGCTGCCACGAATTCCCTGGGCGGAAGCGCGGCGGACAACGACGCGCGCGCCCTTGCAAGCGCCCCGGCCACTGGCGGGAACAGCGCGGTGATCGCGGCCAGCAGCGCAATGAGCGCCCAGCCGGTAGGGGGCGTGCCTGCCTGCCGGTCGCGGTCATAGTATTGGTTGAGCCAGTCGAGCGCCGCCTGCCGGCCGGCGCGGGAATGCAGGATCGCGACGTGCTCCACCGCCGGGGCGAGCATTGCCTTGCGACGGATACCATCGCTTTCGGCGGTCTGGCCGAGCGCCGCACCCTCATCGACCATTTTCAGGGCTTCGCGGGCAAAGCCGGTCAGCCCCGGCTCCCACGCGCCGGTGATCAGGAGCAGGTTCTCGGGATGGGTCGGCGTGATCGCCCGCGAAAAGGCCGAAAGCAGCACCAGAGGCCCGGTATCGCCGGTCCGGTCCGCCGTCCGGACAAGCACGTCGGTGGCCATGGAATGCCCCAGAAGGGCGACCGGGCTATCCCCCGTGCGGGCGGCGTCGATCACGGTGCGCGTCTGCGCGACAAGCAGCCGCGTGGTGCCGTCTATCGACCCCACATCGCCCCGCATGGGCCGGCGATGGCGCCCATGCCCCTCGAAATCGAAAGCGTAAACGGTATAGCCCGCCCGGGCCAGTGTAAGGCCGTAGGCCTGCATCATCTGCCGGGAGCCGGCAAAGCCATGCGCAACGACTACCGGCGGCCCGCCGCTCCCGTCACTCATGCGGGTGACAGGAGTCGGCCCGACAAGGGTATTGGTGATATCCACCCCCGCGCGAACGCCCTCCAGCACCCATAGCGCCCAACCCGCCAGAACCAGCGCGCCAAGCGTGAGCAGCGGGCGCCCGCGTCTCATGCCCCCCGCCCTGCGCCCACCTGCAGTGGCGGGAGCGGTGCGTTCGCCCCCCTCACGGCAGCCGTGCCGTCAGCAGCTTGAGACCCGCAGCGCCGAACAACAGGCCAAACACCGCGTCGAACGCCCTTTGCAGCCGATCATAGCCCCGGGCAACCGGCCCCACGGAGAACAGCAGCGCATAGCACAGAAAGATCAGGCTGGAGGTGCCAAAGAGCAATGCGAACAGGGCCCATACCTGCGATGCGCCCGCACCGGCGGGCAATGCCACGGCAAAGACCGCGCCCCATGCCAGAACCGCCTTGGGGTTTGTAAGGTGCACCAGCATCCCGCGCAGGAAAAGCCGTCGATGCACGGGGGCAGCTGTCCGGGCCTGCGCCGGGCGAACCGCCCGGCGCAGGCTGCGGATTGCCAGGTAAAGCAGGTAGACAGCCCCCACCACCTTCACCACCGAGAACGCCCACCCATGCGCCAGCATCAACGCGCTCATGCCGAGGGCCGCCGTGACCCCCCAACTCGCCGAGCCAAGCGCGACACCCGCCGCCGTTGCCAGCCCGGCCCGGCGCCCTTGCGCCATCGCCGCACCGGAAATCGCCAGTGTCGCGGGGCCCGGGCTACCGGCAGCGACGGCCCACGCGGCAACCACCAGAAGGGGCTCTGGAACGATCATGCAATCCCCTCACTCCATCCCGCCGCGGCTGCGCATGAGGCTGAGCTGGTTACCCGCGCCGATCCCGAGGAACAACCGGTTGCACACGAGGTACCCCCCGGCATAGAGCGCCAGCAGGATCAGGAACTGCCGCGACCCCGCAGGCGCGATGGCCAGCTTGGCGAATTCGGGCACGAGGCGCCCGCCGGCATAGGCCAGTAAGAGGTTCAGCCCGATGGCGATGATCGTGGCGACCCAGGTAAAGTTCCACGCGGCCGCGCCCTTGGGTTTGCGCTTTTCCCGCTTGGCGAATTGCTGGCCCTCTATCACCGCGGCGATCATCGCCGGCACCATCAATTGCGCCGACGATCCCAGGGCCGAGTCAACGGTCGCGTTGAGCAACGACACCAGGACCGACGCGCCGATTGCCACGCCGAGAAAGACCAGGGCATAGCGGATACAGGCAACGGGTCTCATCCGGCCGGCCGTTGCCCGGGCGCGCGCGCATCGTCCATCAGGCGGCGCATCTCTCCGATCGCCGGGCCGAGGCCGCGGAAAATCGCCTCGCCGATCAGGAAGTGCCCGATATTGAGCTCCATGACCTGCGGAAAGGCTGCGACCGGTTGCACCGTGTCGTAGGTCAGCCCGTGGCCGGCATGGACCTCCAGCCCCAGGGAATGGGCATATGCAGCCATCTCGCGCAATGTCTCCAGCTCCCGGTCGCGATCCGCGATCCGGCCCTCGGCATGGGCATCGCAATAGGCGCCGGTGTGCAATTCGATCACCTCTGCCCCGATCCGGTGTGCCGCCTCGATCTGGCGGCGGTCAGCGGCGACGAAGATCGACACCCGGCTCCCCGCCTCGCGCAGTGGCGCGATGAAATGGGCAAGCCGGTTTTCCTCGCGCGCGACCTCCAGCCCCCCTTCGGTGGTCTTTTCCTCGCGCTTTTCCGGCACGATGCACACCGCGTGCGGACGGTGGCGCAGCGCGATGGCCTGCATTTCCGCCGTCGCAGCCATCTCGAAATTGAGCGGCACGGACAATGCCCGCACCAGCCCGTCGATATCGGCATCGGATATGTGGCGGCGGTCCTCCCGCAGGTGCGCAGTGATCCCGTCGGCGCCTGCCTCCTCTGCCAGCCTCGCGGCACGCACCGGGTCCGGATAGTCGCCCCCGCGCGCGTTGCGCACCGTCGCGACATGGTCGATGTTCACGCCAAGGCGCAGCTTCGTGTCAGACGCCATTGCATCCTCCTTCATGGACCCGGGTCCATCGTGACCCTAATCGTGTTTTTCCTTCGCGTCAGCCTTGCCGGCCGCCTTTTCCCTCAGCGCCATCAGCTTGGCCTTGAGCCGTCCCTTGCGGCGGTTCTGGTAGGCCTGGATGACGGGCAGGCTGAGGTAATAGAACACGAGCCCCGCGATCGGGCCGGTTATGAAGCCGCCGATCATGTAGGGAAAGAATACCTCGTCATAGAAGATTTCCAGATTGTGCCAGTCGGCCCGGGCATCGGTGAAGATCGCGACGATATTGTGTTTCAGGTCCCCCCATGCATCCACGAACTTGCCGCCGATGGAACGCCCGATTTCGCCGCTGTCGGTGCCGATCCGACCCAGCACGACATTGCCGGTCTGGTAGGCCAGCGTGGCGATCGGCACGAAGGTCAGCGGGTTGCCCACGAACGTGGCCAGAAGCGAGGCAACCACGTTGCCGCGGATCAGCAGCGCCATGCCCGCCGCCAGGAAGAAGTGCATCCCGAAAAAGGGTGAGAAGGTCACGCATACGCCCGCGAAGATGCCGCGCGCGATGCGATGGGGCGGGTCCGGCAGCCTGTGCAAACGGTGCTTGATGTAATAGAAGGCGCGCGTCCATCCGCCCCTCGGCCAGACGGTTTCGACCACGATCTTCCAGATCGGGCGTCTGTCACGTCGTTTGAAGACCACCTCGCGCGGCTCCCCGCTTCATTACCTGTCACCGCCTCCGGCACGGCCCGGGTCGCGGTACCTTTCCACCGCGGCCACGTCGCTTTCTGCATCAAGAGCCGACATGATGCCATGCAGATGCTCGGCATCGCGCAGCTCGACGTCTATCAGCAGACGGTAAAAGTCCGGCTTGCGGTCTACGAATGTCAGGTTCGAGATATTGGCCTTCTGCTCTCCGATCAATGTGCAAATCCGTCCCAGCACGCCCGCGTCGTTGCCGATGGTGACGTTGAGCGTCACCTCGTAAGCCGCCGGATGCGCGCCCGCATGCCAGTGCAGGTCAAGCCAGCGGCCGGGCTGATCATCGAAGGCCGACAACGCGACGCAGTCTATGGCATGCACGACCACCCCCTTGCCGCGGTAGGTGATCCCGACGATCCGCTCACCCGGCAAGGGCTGACAGCAGCGTGCCCTCTCGAAACTCTGGTTGCGGCCCAGCCCGATCACCGCGCGGTCGCGGCCGACGACGTTGCCCTCTTCCGGGGCGATGTCGGGGTAGACGGCATTGAGCACCTGTTGGGCCGTCAGCTCCGCGCTTCCAAGACGCGCGAGCACCTCGTCGGCATCCTTCAGCCTCAGCGTCTTGGCCGCGGCGGTCAGCGCCTTTTCCGTGGCCCGCTTGCGCACATGCTCGAACGCCGAGCGCGCCAGTTCGCGCCCCAGCTTGATATAGCGATCCCGGTCCAGTTCGCGCAGCGCCCGGCGGATGGCGGCACGGGCCTTGCCGGTGGTGGCGATGTCCAGCCACGTCGCCTGTGGTGTTTGCCCGTCCGCGGTGATCACTTCGACCGATTGACCGTTCTTGATACGCGTCCAAAGCGGCACGCGCATGCCGTCGACCTTTGCCCCCACGCAGGCATGACCGATGCGCGTATGGATGGCATAGGCGAAATCGATCGGCGTGGCCCCCCGCGGCAGCTTCACCACGTCGCCCTTCGGCGTGAAGCAGAAGACCTTGTCGGAATACATTTCCAGCTTGACCGCTTCGAGGAACTCGTCGTGGTCCTCCTCGGCGTCGAACTGTTCGGTCAGCGACGAGATCCATCTGGCCGGATCGACGGCAAAGGGGTTCTCGGCGCGCACCCCGTCGCGGTAGGACCAGTGCGCCGCCACGCCCGTCTCTGCCACGTCATGCATCTGGCGGGTGCGGATCTGCACCTCGACCCGCTTGCCGTCGCGCCCCGACACGGTCGTGTGGATCGAGCGATAACCGTTCGACTTGGGCTGGCTGATGTAGTCCTTGAACCGGCCCGGCACCGCCCTCCACCGCAGATGGATGGCGCCAAGGACCCGGTAACAGTCCTCGACCGAACCGGTTATGATGCGAAACCCGTATATGTCCGACAGGCGGGAAAACCCCATCTGCTTTTCCTGCATCTTCCGCCAGATGGAATAAGGTTTCTTGGCCCGGCCCAGCACGTCCGCCTCTATCCCGGCCTTGTCCAGCTCGTGGCGCATGTCGGCGGTGATTCTCTCGATCACGTCGCCGGCTTCCTTCTGCAAGGTGATGAAGCGGCGGATGATCGAGGCGCGCGCCTCGGGGTTGATGACGCGAAAGGCCAGATCCTCCAGCTCCTCGCGCATCCACTGCATCCCCATGCGCCCCGCGAGCGGTGCGAAAATGTCCATCGTCTCGCGCGCTTTCTTGAGCTGTTTCTCGGGGCGCATGGCCTTGATCGTGCGCATGTTGTGCAGGCGGTCGGCCAGCTTGACGAGAATCACGCGCATGTCCTTGGACATGGCCATGAACAGCTTTCGGAAATTCTCGGCCTGCTGGGTCTCGGTGCTGGACAGCTGAAGATTGGTGAGCTTGGTCACCCCGTCCACGAGATCGGCGATCTCGGGCCCGAAGCGATCGGCCACCTGTGCATAGGTTGCGCGCGTGTCCTCGATCGTGTCGTGCAGCAGGGCCGTCACGATCGTGGCATCGTCCAGCCGCTGTTCTGCAAGGATCGCCGCCACCGCGGCCGGGTGCGCGAAGTAGCGTTCGCCCGAGTGCCGGTACTGCCCCTCGTGCATGGCTTCGCCGAACGCGAACGCGTCCGAGATCAGCGCCTCGTCGGTTTTCGGGTTGTAGGTGCGAACCAGTTCGACAAGGTCTTGGGCCGCGATCATGTGGTTCGCATCCCGAAAGCGAAGGAGGGTCTCAGCCCTGCTCCTGCGCCGCCATCAGCGCCCGAAGAAGGTCCTCCTCGGGCATGTCGTCCTCGGCCGGCTTGTCCGGCTCGCCGCCCATCAGGAGGGACATGGAGTCCTCTTCGGGCTCGTCCACCTCGATCTGGGTCTGATTCGCCTCGATCAGCCGCTCGCGCAGTTCGTCGGCCGACTGCGTCTCCTCGGCGATCTCGCGCAGGGCCACGACCGGGTTCTTGTCATTGTCACGGTCCACGGTGATGGGCGATCCGGCCGATATCTCGCGCGCGCGGTGGGCAGCAAGCATCACGAGGTCGAACCGGTTGGGAACCTTGTCGATGCAGTCTTCGGTTGTCACGCGGGCCATGGGACCTCCGGAACGGCAGTTGTGTCGGGAAGCCGCACATTTAAAGACTCTTCACCCGGTTTACAAGGGACGATTCGGCCCCTCCTAGGGCGGGCCGGCCGGGCCCGGCAGCGGCGTCACGGCCGCAACCTCGTCGCGCGGCAGATCCGCCAGCAACTCCGTCACCGTGCGCCCCAGCACCGGGTGGCGCCAGCCGGGTGCCACCTCGGCCAGCGGCACCAGCACGAAGGCCCGCTCCTGCATGCGCGGGTGGGGCAGGATCAGCTCGCCGGGCGCGCGCTGCGCGCGTTCCTCCGGCGCGAGCCTGCGCCAGCGCTGGTAGGTGGAGATGTCGGGCAAGACCTCTGACCCCGCGGCGATCAGGTCGAGATCAAGGGTGCGTTGGCCCCATCGTTGCAACCGCTCCCGCCCGAAGCGCTGCTCGACCCCGTGCAGCAGCGACAGCACCTCGGCGGGGGTGCCCTGATACTCGACCCACGCGGCGGCGTTCACGTAATCGGGTCCCGCGCCGGCTGGAAAACAGGGGGTCTGGAAAAACCGGCTGCACCGGAAATCGTGGGCCGTCTCGGCCAGCAGATCGGCTGCCGCGCGCAGCGTCGCCCGGGGCGGTCCGGTCACCGATGGCAGGTTCGAACCGAGGGCGATCAAGAAAACGTGTTCATTTTCCAATGCGATGCACCTGATTTGTCGTGTTTCGCGGCGGCATTGCCGGGAATTCCCCTTGCCTATGGGCAGCGGAAATTCTAACGTCTTGTGCCACCCATTCCGGTATCCACCACTCAAACCGCTCTTTCCGGAACGGGAGTCACATTTGAAAGGGCATTTCGATGTTTTACAAGGACGAACGGCTCGCGCTGTTCATCGACGGGTCGAACCTGTACGCAGCGGCGAAATCACTGGGCTTCGACATCGACTACAAGCTGCTGCGCGCCGAATTCATGCGCCGCGGCAAGCTTTTGCGCGCGTTCTACTATACGGCGCTGCTGGAAAACGACGAGTACTCGCCGATCCGTCCCCTCGTCGACTGGCTGCACTACAACGGCTTCACCATGGTCACGAAGCCGGCGAAGGAGTACACTGACAGCCAGGGCCGGCGCAAGGTCAAGGGCAACATGGACATAGAGCTGGCCGTCGACGCGATGGAACTGGCGCCGCATGTGGACCATATCGTTCTCTTCTCCGGAGACGGCGATTTCAGGCCGCTGGTCGAGAGCCTGCAACGGCAGGGCGTGCGTCTGTCGGTTGTCTCCACGATCCGCAGCCAGCCGCCGATGATCTCGGACGAGCTGCGCCGCCAGGCCGACAACTTCATCGAGCTGGACGACCTCAAGGACGTGATCGGCCGTCCGCCGCGCGACAACCAGGGCAGCCAGCGCGAGACAGCCCACGCCCAGCAAAGCTGAGGTCGCGCCGCCGTCCGCGCCTTGGATGGTCTGGACGCGGGCGGCATGACGGCTTACCTCTTGTGGCCAGACAGGAGGCCGCATGATGAAACCGCCGCTTACCGTTCACCTGGCCGCGCCGCGCGGATTCTGCGCCGGGGTGGACAGGGCCATCAAGATCGTCGAAATGGCGCTGGAGAAATGGGGCCCGCCCGTCTTCGTCCGCCACGAGATCGTGCATAATCGCTATGTCGTCGATGACTTGCGGGCCAAGGGTGCCGTGTTCGTCGAGGAACTGGACGAATGCCCCGACGACCGGCCCGTGATCTTCTCGGCCCACGGGGTACCCAAGGCCGTCCCGGCAGAGGCCGCCCGGCGTGACATGGTCTATGTCGACGCCACCTGCCCGCTTGTCTCCAAGGTGCATATCGAGGCCGAGCGGCACGCCGCGAACGGTCTGCAGATCATCATGATCGGCCATGCCGGCCACCCTGAAACGGTCGGCACCATGGGCCAGCTGCCCGAGGGCGACGTCCTGCTGGTGGAAACCGTGGCAGACGTTGACCGGCTGGAGGTGCGCGACCCTGAAAAGCTGGCCTTCGTCACGCAGACGACGCTTTCGGTCGATGACACCATCGATATCGTGCACGCGCTGCAGGCGCGTTTTCCCGCCATCCAGGGGCCGCACAAGGAAGACATCTGTTATGCCACGACCAACCGGCAGGAAGCCGTCAAGGCGATGGCCGGGAAATCGGACGCCATGCTGGTCGTGGGTGCGCCCAATTCCTCGAATTCCAAGCGGCTCGTGGAGGTCGGGCGAAAGGCCGGTTGCGGCTATGCCCAGCTGGTCCAGCGGGCCGCCGACATAGACTGGCGGGCGCTTGACGGCATCCGGTCCATCGGCATCACCGCGGGGGCATCGGCCCCCGAGATACTGGTCGAGGAGGTGATCACCGCCCTCGGCGAACGCTACGACGTAGCGGTTGAACTGGTCGAAACCGCGACCGAGAACGTCGAGTTCAAGGTGCCCCGTGTGCTGCGGGAACCGGCATGACCATCCCGCGCGCGCCGCTGTGGCTCGGCTTTGCCGGGCTTGTCCCGTTTGTCTGGGGGGCGCTCACGGTGATCTTTCCCGGTTTGGGCGACTGGGGGGCACGAATGCTCGGCCCGCGTTTCGCGGGACCATACGTCATTCTCTTTTACGGCGCGGTCATCCTGTCCTTCATGTCAGGGGTGTTGTGGGGGTTTGCCACGCGCCTTGGGGGGCAGCGCGCCACCACGGGCTACGTGTTGTCGGTCGTCCCGGCGCTCTGGGCCTTTTTCACGACCGGCGGCGGCGTCGTCGCGGCCGGTCTTTCGCTGATCGCCGGGTTCACCGTCATCCTCGGGATCGACTGGTGGTTTTCCCGTCAAGGCGTGGCGCCCGGCTGGTGGATGGGGCTGCGGCTGACCCTGACGGCCGTCGTGCTGGTCTGCCTGGCCATCGCGGTGATCCTGTCATGACCGCTGACCGCGAAACTCTGGCCGCGTATGCCGCGAAACTCGAAGACTATGCGCGGATGGCCGACGATCTTTCGGGCGACCCCCGCCTTGGTGCCTTCATCGCCGCGCTGCCCAAGGGCGCCCGGGTGCTCGACCTTGGCTGTGGCCCGGGCTGGGCCGCGCGCAGGATGGCGATGGCCGGGCTGGTCGTCGAGGCGACCGACGCCTCGCCCGCGATGGTCGGCGAGGCCGCGGACATCCCCGGCGTTACCGCCCGCGTGGCCAGCTTCGACGATCTGGACGGCACCGACATATACGATGGAATCTGGGCCAATTTCAGCCTTCTCCACGCGCCCCGTGCCGACATGCCGCGCCATCTTGCGGCGCTGCGCCGGGCGCTGAAACCCGGCGGGCTGTTCCATATCGGCATGAAGACCGGAACGGGCGCGCACCGTGACAGCCTCGGCCGGTTCTACACCTACTACACGGAGGAAGAGTTGCACGTCATCCTGCGCGATGCCGGCTTCGTCCCGTTCTCCAGCGACCATGGCTGCGACACCGGCCTGGCAGGGACCCCGGAAGACTGGGTCACGATCGCTGCCCATGGCTGAGCTTTACGCCTTCACCGACGGGGCCTGTTCCGGCAACCCCGGCCCGGGCGGCTGGGGTGTGCTGCTGCAGGCCCGCGATGGCCAAACGGTCCTCAAGGAACGCGCGCTCAGCGGTGGCGAAGCCGAGACAACGAACAACCGGATGGAATTGCTGGCCGCGATCACCGCGCTCGAGACGCTGAGCGCCCCCTCGTCCATCACCATCGTGACGGACTCCGCCTACGTCAAGAACGGCGTGACGGGCTGGATCCACGGCTGGAAGAAGAACGGCTGGAAGACCGCGGCGAAAAAGCCGGTCAAGAACGCCGAGCTGTGGAAACGTCTCGACGCGGCGCAGCACCGGCACGACGTGACCTGGGAGTGGGTAAAGGGGCATGACGGGCACCCCGAGAACGAGCGCGCCGACGCGCTTGCACGCGAGGGCATGAAGCCGTTCAAGCCGGAAAAAACGAGATCCTCTGCCGGCTGACCACGGCGCGGCTATTTCTTGCGGGCGATGTATGTCTGGTAGATCCAGATCAGCAGCAATGCCCCCAGAACCGCCCCGATCAGGCCGCCGAGCAGCCCCATGACCGCGGCCAGGACCTGCAGGACCAGCCCCCGATCAGGGCCCCGGCGATACCGATGGCGACGGTGGTCGGGATATCCGTTCGCAGGCGCATCAGCCGGGTGGCCAGGACCCCTGCCGCCGCGCCGATGATCACCAGGTAGACAAGACCCATCACCGCGCCCTACCTGCGTTTGCGCCAGTGGGTCGGCACGATGATCAGCGCCCCCACCGAGGAGATGATCGCGTCGATCCCCGGCGGGCCGAACCCCAGGCCGAACATGATGCGCACGAAGTAGAACAGGAACGCCCCGCCGACGCAGATCACGACCGAGGCGAGATATCCGTTGCGCGTGAACCCTGATTTCTCGCTGACATACCCCACGATCCCGGCGATCACCACGGTTCCGAAAAGCTGCAGGAACATGCGCGCCCCCTAAAGCCGCGTGCCCGGCGGCAGCGAAGTGCCGCGCAGGAACTCCTGCGCGCCCTGCGGCCCCCGGCCTGCACGTTGCAGGCGCAGGATCTGCACGGCGCCCCGTCCGCAGGCCACGGTCAACGCGTCGTCCAGCACCTCGCCCGGCGGGCCGCACCCCTCCGCCAGCCGCGAGGCCAGCAGCTTCACGCGCTGCCCCGCGACTTCGATCCAGGCGCCCGGGAACGGTGAAAGCCCGCGGATCTTGCCATCGACCTCCCCGGCCGGGCGCGTCCAGTCGACGCGCGCCTCGGCCTTGTCGATCTTGGCGGCATAGGTGACACCCGTCTCGGGCTGGGGCTCGGGGGTCAACGTTTCGAGGCCATCAAGCGCCTTGATAACCAGATGCGCCCCCATCGCCGACAGGCGGTCGTGCAGGTCTCCGGCGGTATCCTCCGGCCCGATCGGCGTCGCCTCGCGCAACAGGACAGGCCCGGTATCGAGTCCCGCCTCCATCTTCATGATGCACACCCCGGTCTCGCGGTCGCCGGCCATGATGGCACGCTGGATGGGGGCCGCCCCGCGCCAGCGCGGCAAGAGCGAGGCATGGACGTTCAGGCATCCATGCGCCGGCATGTCCAGCACTGCCTGCGGCAGGATCATGCCATAGGCCACCACCACCGCGACATCCGCCCCCAGCGCGGCAAGCGCTGCCTGCTCCGGCGCGCCCGAAAGGCTGCCGGGATGGCGCACCGGCAGGCCCATCTCCTCCGCCCGGACCTGCACCGGGCTCGGCCGCTCCGTCTTGCCGCGGCCTGCCGGGCGGGGGGGCTGGCAATAGACCGCCGCAACCTCGTGCCCTGCCTCGACCAGCGCCTCCAGAACCGGCACCGAGAAACCGGGCGTCCCCATGAATATCACTCGCATGCCCGCCCCTTCTTCTTGGCCCAAATACCCGTTTCCCGCCGGTACGGCCCGCGCCGTCACCCGGCCTTGCGCGCCTTGCGCAGCAGCATGTCGCGCTTCACCCGGCCCAGACGGTCGAAATACATCCGCCCGTCCAGATGATCGATCTGGTGTTGAACGCTGGTGGCCCAGAGCCCGACGAAATCGCGCTCCTCCAACGTGCCCGCGGCGTTCAGGAACCGCACGGTTACCGCCCTGGGACGTTTCAACTCGGCCGACACGCCGGGCAGGTTGGGGCTGGCTTCCTCGTGTGCGCGTAGCTCGATGCTGGCATGCAGCACCTCTGGGTTCGCCATGCGCACCGCCTCGCCGCGCCCGGTGCTCGCGTCCACGACCGCCAGCCGCTGCATCACGCCGATCTGCGGGGCGGCCAGCCCTACGCCGGGCATCGCCTCCATCGTTTCGATCATGTCGTCCCAGATGGCGCGGGTGGCCTCCGTGACCGTCTCGACCGGCACGGCGGGGGTGCGCAGCCGCGCATCGGGCCATCGCAGGCAGGGCCTGACCGTCACGCGCGGGCCTTCTCGCGCTTGAGCTTCTGCATCCTGCGGGTGATCATCTGCCGTTTCATAGGACCGAGATAGTCTATGAAGAGCTTGCCGTTGAGATGGTCGATCTCGTGCTGCACGCAGGTGGCCCACAGACCGTCGAAGGTTTCCTGCCGCGGCGCGCCGTCACGGTCGATCCAGCGCACGTCCACGGCCTCGGGCCGCGTGACCTCGGCGAACTCCTCGGGGATCGACAGGCAGCCTTCCTCGTAGGTGTTCTTCTCGTCCGAGGCCGCCACGACCTCGGGGTTGAACATCACCAACGGCCGGGGCTGCTCACCCTCTTCCTTGACGCAATCCATGACGATCAGGCGGCTTAGCACGCCCACCTGCGGCGCGGCCAGCCCGATGCCGGGCGCGTCGTACATCGTCTCCAGCATGTCGTCGGCCAGTGCGCGCAACTCGTCTGACAGGTCGTCGACGGGCGTGCACAGCTTTTTCAGCCGCGGGTCGGGGTGGATAACGATCGGACGCTTCATCCCCTTTCATTTAGGCGAAGCCGGCATCGACCGCAACGCCCCTTGCGCCCGCGAACGAGTGCGATAGCTTCGCCCGACCCGATCAACCGGAGCCTGCCATGAATTTCGACGAGATCATCGACCGCCGCGGCACCAATTCTGCCAAGTGGGACCGGATGGAGGCCTATAGCGGCGTCTCGCCCGAGGACGGTATCGCCATGTGGGTCGCGGACATGGATTTCCGCGCGCCGGATTTCCTGCAGGAGGCCGTCGGCGATCTCATGGACAAGGCCAACTACGGCTATTTCGCCGGCGATGACGCGATGAACGAGGCCGTGTCGTGGTGGATGAAACGGCGCCATGGCTGGGCCGCCAGCCCCGACTGGATGTCGAGCACCTACGGTCTGGGCCACGCGATCGCGCTGTGCCTCGAGACGTTCACCGAACCGGGGGATGCGGTGGTCATATTCACCCCCGTCTACCACGAGTTCGCCAAGAAGATTAACCTTGCCGGACGGGTCGTGCACGAAGCCCCCCTGCGGATCGAGAACGGCATCTATCACATGGACCTCGACGCGCTGGAAGCGACGCTCACCGGGCGCGAACGGGCCGTGCTCATCTCTTCGCCGCACAACCCGGCGGGCCGGATCTGGACGGTCGAGGAACTGCAGGCCCTGGCCGGAGTGTGCGAGCGGCATGACCTGCTGATCCTTGCCGACGAGATCCATCACGACCTCGTCTTCCCGGGGCAAAGCTTTACGCCGTTCCTCGTCGCCGCGCCCTGGGCCGCCGGCCGCACCCTGATGATGACGGCCGCCTCCAAGACCTTCAACACCGCGGGGGCACGGCTTGGCACGGTGACGATCCCCGACCCGGAGATGCGCAAGCGCTTCAGGCAGGCCTTGTTGTCCCACCAGACCCAGCCGAACCTGCTGGGCGTCGAACTGACGCGCGCGGCCTATTCCCCGCGCGGCGCCGAGTGGGTCGATGCGCTGGTGAACTATCTGGATGACAATCAACGGATTTTCCGTGCGGGAATGCACGCGATACCCGGGCTCACGGCAATGCCGATGCAATCGACATACCTTGCATGGGTCGATTTCGCGAATACGGGCATGGGCATGGACGAGGTGCTTCACCGGGTCCACGGTCACGCGCGTATCGCCCCGTCGGTAGGCGCGGAATTCGGCACCGGCGGGGAAACCTTCCTGCGGTTCAATCTTGGCATGCCGCGACAGCGTGTCGAGGAGGCGGTGAACCGTTTGCAGGACGCGTTTTCGGATCTTCAGTAAACCCTGGCCGTCACCCCGGCCCGATCAACGCGACGGGTTGGTTGGCATCGCGTTCGAAATCCAGCGGCTGCTCGCTGTTCGCACCGGTCAACTGCTTGTATTCGAAACGTATCTCGTCACCGTCCTCGTCCGACGCCACGATGAGGCACTGCGCCAGATGCCGCGCGCCGTCATACAGGTCGACCCGACCCCGCAAATGATATGCCGCGTCCCTGTCGAGCGAGAACCCGCCTTGCCATGCCTCGATGACGCGGTAGCAGTCATTCCCCGCGTGCACGCGCAGGCGATGGCTGTTTTTCCAAGCCTTTTTCCGGGCGTCGTCCAGCCCGGCCTGAACATCCGGTGGAAGATACGTCGTCATTTTCAGCCCCAAGCCGGTACACACCTCCTTGATCCCGTGATTCGCCGGCCGCGTCACGCGGTTTCTGGTGTCGCCGGCACGTCAGGATGTGTCCGCCCGGGCGACGTGGCACACAAGCGACAGGCATGTGTGCAGCCCCGCACGACGCTTGCGCATCCATCCACCTAGGCAGAGGGCAAGCCGCCACCCACCTAGGGCGGCCAGAGCTTTCAACACCGCGGAGGTGTGGCATGGGACAACTGGTCAATGGAGTGTGGCGCGACGAATGGTACGACACCGCGTCCACCGGCGGCGAATTCGTCCGCTCCACGTCGGCGTTTCGCAACTGGATCACGCCCGACGGCAGCGCGGGGCCGTCCGGCGAGGGCGGCTTTCCGGCCGAAAGCGGGCGCTACCACCTCTATGTTTCCCATGCCTGCCCCTGGGCGCATCGGGCAATGATCTTCCGCACCCTGAAGGGCCTGCAGGAACATGTCGACGTTTCCGTCGTGCATCCGGACATGGGATCGGACGGCTGGGAGTTGCGCGACGACTATCCCGCCGCCACCGGCGACCGCCTGTATGGGCTGCCCTACCTGCGGGATCTCTACCTCAGGGTCGATCCTCGAATGTCGGGCCGCGTGACGGTGCCGGTGCTGTGGGACACCAAGCGCGAGACGATCGTCTCCAACGAGTCCGCCGAGATCATCCGGATGTTCAACTCGGCCTTCGACCACCTGACCGGAAATACCGATGATTACTGGCCCGAACGTCTGCGCGAGGGGATAGAGAAGCTGAACACGCGGATCTACGAAACCATCAACAACGGCGTCTACAAGGCGGGGTTCGCCACCTCGCAGGCGGCCTATGACGATGCGGTCCTCCCCTTGTTCGACAGCCTCGCGCGGCTCGAGGCGCTGCTTTCGGAACAACGTTACCTGATGGGTGACCGAGTGACGGAAGCCGACTGGCGGCTGTTCACCACGCTGGTCCGTTTCGATCTGGTCTACCACACCCATTTCAAGTGCAACCGCGCGCGGATCGTGGAGTACCCGAACCTGTGGGCCTACGTGCGCGAGCTGTACCAGTGGCCGGGCGTGCGCGAGACGGTGCATTTCGATCACATCGTGCGCCACTACTATGTCAGCCACACGATGGTGAACCCGCACGGTATCATCCCGCTGGGCCCGCAGCCGGATTTCGACGCGGCCCATGGGCGCGCGGCGACGGGCAGCGGATGACACGCGCCGCCATCCGGCCGGGTCCGCCCGTCATTCCGGGGCGCGCCGGTAATCCTCTTCGCTCACATGCTCCAGCCAGTCGGCAGCGCGGCCGCCCTCGGCCTCCTGGATGGCCAGATGGCTCATCATCGTGCTCGGCCCGGCGCCGTGCCAATGCTCCTCGCCGGGCGGAATCCAGACCGTGTCCCCGGGGCGGATGACCCGCGGCGCCTCGTCCCGCAATCCGACGAGTCCCACGCCCGACAGGACGAGCAGGGTCTGGCCAAGCGGATGCGTGTGCCATGCAGTCCGGGCGCCGGGCTCGAAGGTCACGCGAAGGGCGCGGACCCTTGCAGGCTCCGGCGGCTCGACAACCGGATCCTGCCAGACGCGGCCGGTGAAATAGTCAGGGTTGGCGATGCGGCTTTCTCTTGTGCCTGCTTTCATTATGTCCATGTTGCTTCCCTTCGCCGTTGCCGTGCTGCAGTAAAAGGGCAGCCTAACCGTGCACCGCAGCGGTTCAATCCGTATTTTCCGGCCCGAATCCCTTGACGCCCCATGTCATTGGCCGTAAAGACCGCGCACGGATTTCGGGGCGCCGCCGCGGGTGGTGCCCGTTTGTATTGAGCAGGGCCCGCGCGCCCGCCCCAAGACGAGGAAAAGCCCCATGTCGCGTGTGTGCGAACTGACCGGAAAACGCCCCATGGTTGGCATGCATTCCAGCCACGCTAACAACAAGACCAAGCGCCGGTACCTGCCGAACCTGAATGATGTGACCCTGCAATCCGAGGCGCTTGGCCGCGGTATCAAGCTGCGCATCTCGGCATCGGCACTGCGGAGCGTCGATCATCGTGGCGGGCTCGACGCCTTCCTCGACAAGGCGAAAGACAGCGAGCTTTCCCCCGCCGCTCTGAAGGTCAAGAAAGAAATCGCCAAGGCCCGCGCCGCAAACGCCTGACCGGGCGGCGACCGCCAACCTGCAGGAACCCCGCCCGCCACGGCGGGGTTTTTCGTTTTCAGCGCAGCAGCTCCTCGACCCAGGCCGGCACGATCTCGCTGGCCGGGCCGTGGCGCTGCTCGTGGAAATCAGCCGAGGCCGCCGATGCTTCGAGGTTGAGTTCAACCGTGTGCGCCCCCATCCGCCGGGCGTGCTGGCCGAACGCGGCGGCCGGATAAACCTGTCCCGACGTGCCGATCGCGGCGAAAACGTCAGCGTCTGCAATAGCCGCGTCTATGCGATCCATGCCATGGGGCATCTCGCCGAACCAGACGACATCGGGGCGGGTTGCCTGCGCGGAACAGCCGGGACAGACATCCCCCGGCGACATCATCGGCGGCGCGGTCCAGCGGTGGCCACAGGCATGGCAGAGCGCACGGTCGATCCGGCCATGCATGTGCACGACATTGCGGCTTCCGGCGGCCTCGTGCAGCCCATCGATGTTCTGCGTCACCACGAGCGTCTCGTCGGCATGACCGGACTCCAGCCGGGCCAGCGCCAGATGTGCCGGGTTTGGCGATGCCTCGGCCGACTGGGCCCGGCGGGCATTGTAGAAATCATGCACCAGCCCCGGATCACGGGCAAATCCCTCTGGCGTGGCGACATCTTCCAGCGAGTACCGCGTCCAGATACCGCCATCATCCCGGAACGTCTCCAGCCCGCTCTCGGCGGAAATGCCGGCGCCGGTCAGGATCACGATCTTTCCCATGGCTCCTCCTTGCCTTATGCCTTGAACCACAAAGGAGGCGCCCATGACCACCCGGATTCTTTTCGTCTGCCTTGGCAACATTTGCCGCTCGCCCGCGGCACAGGGTGTCTTTCGCGCACGCGCGCCCGGTGTCGAGACCGACAGCTGCGGCACCGGCGACTGGCATCTGGGCGAACCGCCCTACGGCCCCATGCGGCAGGCGGCGTCGGCACGCGGTTACGACATATCGGACATGCGCGCCCGGCAGCTGCACCCGCGGGATTTCGACGGCTTCGACCTCATCATCGCCATGGATGACACCAACCTGCGGAATATCGAGGCGCTGCGCCCGACGGGTAACGCAACGCCGGTCCGGCTGTTGACGGACTACCTTGCCGACGCGGAGGCCGATCACGTGCCCGATCCCTACTACACGCGCGATTTCGACGGTGTCCTGGATCTGATCGAGCGCGCAGCAGAGGGGCTGGCATCACGGCTTTCATCCATGCCAGAAACGAATCGTTGAGGAAAAAGAGGCTTCACGCACCGGCGACGATGCGTATTGTTCGGACATTCCGGGCATGGGGCCCGTGACGACACCGAGAAACGAGCCGGAATGACAGACCTGATATCCTTTCAGCCACATCCGCGCACTCCGGCGCGGCGGAAACCGACGCTGATGTGCGGTGCTTCGTGAAACCCGTCGGGATCATCGGCGGCATGGGACCCGAGGCGACGGTCCTGCTGATGCAGAAGGTCCTGCACGCGGTTCCCGCCCGGGACGACGCCGATCACATCCCGCTGCTTGTGCATCAGAACCCGCAGGTGCCCTCGCGGATCAACGCGCTCATCAAGGGGGACGGCAAAGACCCGATGCCCGTGCTCATCTCGATGGCGCAGGATCTGGAGCGGGCGGGCGCGCAGGCGCTGGCCATGCCCTGCAACACCGCCCATCACTATGCCTTCGCGATGACCCACGCCACCAGCCTGCCATTCCTCGACATGCTGGAGCTGACGGCCCGGACGTTATCAGCCCACGGCGCGGAGCGCGTGGGCATGCTCGCTTCTCCGGCGACGCGGTTGACGGCGGTTTTCGACCCGTATTTCGAGCGCCAAGATCTCTCTGCGCTGTGGCTGGAGGATGACGCGCCGCTGCTGGAGATCATACGCGGCGTGAAGGGCGGTGCAGCCCACACCGAACTTGCCCCGCGCCTCGAGGAGGCCGCGGCAAAGCTGGCGGACGCGGGGGCAGATCACCTGCTCGTGGCCTGCACGGAACTGTCGCTGCTTGCCGATACGCTGCCGGAAACACCGCCGCGGACGGACAGCCTCGACTGCCTGACCTCGGCCATCACGCGGTTCGCCAAGTCCGCCTGAGTTTCGTTCAAATCGATGCGGCCTGTCAGCCGACGCGCTGGCGTTCGAGTTCGGCCCGCAGCGCCTCGGCCTCGCCCCGGGCCTCGCGCAAACCATCCATCGTGGCCGAAAGCTCGGCCTCCGTCTGGCTGAGTTGTTTCGTCAGCTCCGCCTCGCGCTGCTGCAGGTAGGTGATCGCCTGATCGCGGGTTTCCTCGGCCTCGTGAAGCTCCTGCGCCATGCGCTCCAGTTCGCCCACGCCCGACTGCGACACGCGGATGAAGCGGTGCACCAGCCAGTTGGCGAACCAGCCAAGACAGAACGCCACGAACAGAATCGCGGCGGTCACGAGTATGAATTCAGTCCTGTTCATCCGACGGTTCTTCCTGCGCTTCGTTGCCGGCTTCGGTATCGTTTCCTGCCGGCTCCTGTTCCTGTTCGGCGGCGACTTCGGTGTCGGCCTGGGCCGTCGTCTCGGCCTCGGCGAGGTCCTCCGGCGTTATCACGTCGAACTCGATCCGGCGGTTGGCCGCACGCCCCTCCTCGGTGCCATTGTCAGCGATGGGTTGGCTTTCTCCGTAACCCACGGCACTGATCGAGGCGGTCAGGACGCGGCGCATGCGCAGCTCGTTCAGCACGGTCTGCGCCCGTTCCTGGCTGAGACGCTGGTTCATCACCTCGCGCCCCTGGCTGTCGGTGTGACCGCCGATCTCCATGGTGATCTCGCCGCAATCCTTCAGGATCTCCGCAATCCGGTCCATGATCTCGGCCCCTTCCGGGTCGATACGGGCCGAGCCGGGCTCGAAGGTGATTTTCCGCTCTTCCTGCACCGCGGCGATACGTTCCTCGCACTCCTTGGGCGTCGGCAGGTTCGCCACCGGGTCCAGGGCTTCCTCGTAGCGTACGTCGATGGTGAACTGCGCGCCCTTGCCCAGCTTCTCGGACAAAAGGCCGGATATGGCCGTTCCGGCCTCGGATTGCCCGGTCGCACCGCGGATCGACAGATCGTCCGGCATGACCCTGACCGCCCCGTTGGACAGGTGAGACAGGGCATCCAGCCCCGCAAGGATGCGCAGCGTCCATTCCTCCGGCAGGCCATCGGCCACGCGGGCGGTCATGTGAACACCGTCGGACGTGAAGCGCGCACGGGCGAAGCTGTCGATCAATTTGCGATCGGCGGCACTGGCGACCCGCCCGCGCAGCTGCACCAGCCCCTCCGGCGACAGCGTCGCGGTGAATTCGGGCGTTTCCGGCGCGCTCTCGTCCGGTGGTTCCGGCAAGGTGGCGTGGAGGGCGAACACCTCCGGCAGGTCGGATTCCAGCGTCCCGACCACGTCATCGAAACGTTTCTCCGCCGTTCCTTGCGCCGCGACCAGCGAGATGTCGGCGTCGGTAAAGGTCAGCTTTCCCTCTCCAAGCCGGGCAAGGGCCTCGATCGCCCGTTCGGCAGCCGCCCCCCATTTCGGAGACGGCACGCCCAGCCCGATGACGCAATCCGCACCACCCTCGAGACCGGCAGCCCGCGCGGCGGCAACGATACGCTTGCGCGCCGCCTCGGTATCGGCCGAACACGCGTCGAACCGTGCCTCGCCATCATCGATCACGAAACGCAAGGTGAACGGGGTGATCACCGGGCGCGGCGCCGAGATGTTCAGGGCCAGCTTGATGTCCTCGGGCACACGGCGCGACAGGTCAGCCTCGATCTCGGCCTTGGCGGCCGCGCTTTCGGTCATCGCGGTGACGGCCACGCGCTTGGCATCCACGGATATCTTGGTCCGGTCGAGATCCTTGAGCGAGCGCAGCGCATAGCGTGTCGCCGCCTCCCAGGTTTCGGGCGTGGGATGGTCGGCGGATTCGAGGAAATCAGCCACCGGTGCTCCGTCGCTGGCAGCCCTGACCTCGGCCACGAAACCGGCGCGGTCCATGGAGGCGGGCACGAGACCGATCAGCGACACGCCGCTTTCGTTGCGCAGGATCTCGATCGAGAAGCGCGGCGGCGCGATGTCGTCGCGCTCGCGCACCAGCATCTGGTCTATGACCCTTGCCGCGTCCACGACCGCCCGGGCTGCCGAAAGCGCCTTGAACCGGCTGGCCTCGGACGGCGTCGTTCCCGCCAGGAATATCTGAAGTCCGTTGGTATCGACCTCTGCCCAGTGAACGCCGGCATCGTCCAGTTCGGCCCGGACGCTCTTTTCCGACGTATCCTCGACCACCGTCGCGGCAATGCGCGCGCTTATGACGCTGAGTGTTGCCGCCGCCAGAAAGGTTCCGGCAATGGCGAGTATGGCAGAAAGACGCATCGGCCTCGGGCTTCTCTTGCTTACCGGACGTGTTTAAGTCCGCCGGCGCGGGAGTTCAATCAAAGGAAAAGCGCGGCGGCGAAAAACGGCAGGGGCAGCAGGCCTGCATCGCGGTTGGACCGGAACAGCATGAGCAACGTGTCGGAATCGTCCATGTCGAAGCGGCTCAACTGCCAGTGAAGATGCCATCCGAAAGCGAGCGTGCCCAGCAGGGCCAGCAGCGCCGCCGGCCATCCCTCCACGCCCAGGGCAAGGATCACCGCCAGCCCCTGCAGGGAAACGGCGGCCACGAGGAACCGCCGCAGCCACACGGGCGAGCGCGCCCCGAAAAGACGCGCCGTGGACTTCACGCCGATCAGCGCGTCGTCCTCGGCATCCTGATGGGCATAGATCGTGTCGTAGAACAGCGTCCAGCCCATGCCCGCCAGATAGAGCACCACGGCCGGCCACTCCAGCCGGCCCGTATGCGCCGTCCATGCCAGCAACGCGCCCCAGTTGAACGCCAGTCCCAGAAAGACCTGCGGCCACCAGGTAAAGCGTTTGGCGAACGGGTAGATGCAGACCGGAACAAGGGCGACGACGCCCAGAAGGATCGCCGCAGCATCGAAGGTCAACAGGATGGCGAACGCGGCGAGCGACTGCGCCACGAGCCATGCCAGCGCCCCGGCGACGCTGACCTGTCCCGCGGGGATGGGGCGCAGCGCGGTTCGCGATACCGCGCCGTCGATGTCGCGGTCGGTGATATCGTTCCACGTGCAGCCCGCGCCGCGCATGAGGATGGCACCGAGTCCGCACCCCGCGAAGATCCAGAGATCGTGCCACGTGACCCGCCCGTCATGCAGCATGGCCAGCAACAGCCCCCACCAGCACGGCAGCAGCAGCAGCCAGGTTCCTATCGGGCGATCAGCCCGCGACAGCCGCAGATAGGGACGTGCCGGAACCGGCGCCCAGCGGTCCACCCAGTTGCCCTTGACGGCGTCGGCAACCGTGCCCTGCGGCTCTGGCGTCTGGTCGATCCGGGTCATAAGGTAGCCCCATGAAAGATGCGAAGGTCAGGCTGTATGTAGATCACCCGCTCGGGCAAGGGCAAACGGTTCCGCTGGACCGGGACAAGGCGCATTACCTTTTCGGCGTGATGCGCCTGGGGCGTGGTGACGCCCTGCGGGTGTTCAACGGGCGGGACGGCGAGTGGCTGGCCCGGATCGAGGAGACGGGCAAGCGGGGTGGCACCTTGCGGGTCGAGCGTCAGACCGCGCCGCAAGGCAACCCGCCGGATCTCTGGCTGCTCTTCGCCCCGATCAAGAAGGCGCGCACGGATTTCATCGTGGAGAAGGCGGCCGAGATGGGAACGGCCCGCATCCTGCCCGTGCAAACGGAGTTCACCAACGCCGAGCGCGTCCGGCGCGAGCGCCTGCAGGCCCACGCCGTGGAGGCGGCCGAGCAATGCGGCGGCACGTTCGTGCCGGAGGTGGCCGAGTTGCGCAAACTTGACCGCGTTCTCGCGGACTGGCCCGCGGAACGGCACCTGATGTTCTGCGACGAGGCGCTGGCGGGCGGCTCATCCGCGCTTGCCGGTGTCACGGCGCGCGAGGAGGGCGGCCAGGCCCGTGGAGCGCCCTGGGCGATCCTCGTAGGACCGGAGGGCGGGTTTTCCGAGGCCGAACGCCGCCGCCTGTCGGCGATGCCTCTTGCCCACCCCGTCGCGCTCGGGCCCCGCGTCCTGCGCGCCGACACGGCGGCCGTGGCGGCGATGACGGTCTGGCAGCTGGCCCTTGGGGACTGGCGGTGAGCTTCGTCCGTCCGGAGGCGCGCGCGGCCCTCTGGCGCTGGCGC